>JBLIMF010000202.1:0-4685 GCA_047638615.1 Gammaproteobacteria bacterium | reverse complement strand
GCTAGCTGGCCAGCAACTGCTGGGGCATTGCGTTGCGGTCACCATCAAACGGCAGTGCCACCGGCTCGTGCTTGCCCGCCGACGCATACGCCGCCATGATCACCTCGAGCACGTCACGCCCGAACTCCAGTGTGAAGGCGTAGGGGAGTGTTCCCGCATCGAACGAAGCAGCGATGGTTTTCAGCATCGCCACCACACCGGATTCGTGGAGTGGGCGGTGTTGCTCGTCAACGATGTTGGCGGCCGGAAGCCGGACCCGCTCGCCGTTGAACTCGAGTGAAAGGCGAGGATCAGTTTCGGACCGGAGCACACCCACCTCGCCAGCCAATTGAAACTCCTGGCTGGCCACCGACTCCGACTGCCAGTCGGCGTGCACATGGGCAATGAGCCCGCCGACGAATTCGATCGCCACGTCAGCAGCGTCGTCGAGCCCGTTTGTACCGAGCCCGACCGATGCGTTGATCGACCGAGGCGCGCCCAAACCGACAAGCCGGGCGACGAGCATCGTCAGTGCGATCGGGTCGTGCGCCGAGTACAGCAGCGCCCCGCCCGGCAGTGACGCACCACCGGGTGGTGCCGGACGCGTGGACCTCGACGACAGGTTCGTGACAGCACCCACCGATGGAGCGCGTCGCATCAGTTCTTGGACTGCAGCCGTTGTGATCAGAGGCCAGCCGAACGAGCGTCGCCCAGCGGCCTTCACCGCAGTGTCAGCAAGTGCGAGCGTTAACGCAAGGGGAGCAGGCACGACGACATCGACGTCCGTTTCATCGGAGGGAACGAGCCAGCCGAGCGCTTCTGCGCCAGCCGCGTAGGCCTGTGCAGCTGCTGACTCGCCGGAGATGCCGATCGAGCGGCGGGACACGGTGTGTTACTTGCCGGCGAGTTGGGCGACGACTGGAGCGAACACCTCGAGTTCGTCTGGGCCGACGATCACGTAGCTGAAGCCGTACTGCTCGCGGCGGGCGACAATATCTTCTGCGATCTTCGACGGGCTGCCGATCAGAGCGAACGGCGAGTTCTCGATCATCTGTTCTTCGACACCAATCAAACTAGCCATGCCGGTGACTTGTCCGGCCCGGTCGTCAGTGACACTGACGAAGAACGCACGAATGTTCATTTCGATGTGGTCGAGCCGGCCTGCCGCTTCGGCTGCATCGGCGACGATCGCGACCTTCTCGGTGATCACTTCGCCGGTCATCGTCGAGATGGCATCCGGGCCGATCACGCCGGCGTGCAGTGAGCCGTTGACGCCGACAATGTCAGCCTCGCGAGCAGCGACTTTCAAAACGCGCGGCCCTCCACCTCCAATGATCACCGGCGGACACTGACCCCCAACCGGTTTCGGGAAACCGTTGTAGTCCGTGATCTTGTAGTGCTCACCTTCGAAGGAGAACGGGTCCGGGCCCATTGCCGACTTGATGATGTGGAGACCTTCGAGGAAACGGTCGATGCGCACACCTGGCCGGTCGTACTGCATGCCGGCCTGCTCGTAGTCAGAAATCATCCAACCGGCACCGAGGCCGACTTCGACGCGGCCGTTGGAGATTACGTCCATAGTCGCCAGTTCTTTGGCGAGCACAACCGGGTGCTTGTAGTCGTTGTCGAACACGAGCGCGCTGGCCTTCAGCGTCGTCGTCGCATCGAGAATCGCCTGCAGCGCCGGGACCGGTGCGAGCTGGCCGTCGAAGTGATCGGGCATCGTGGCGATGTCGTAGCCGAGTGACTCAACCTTTCTTGCCTGTTCGATCCACTCGGTACCGGATGCGGCGTTGGAGAGCTGGACGCCGAAGCGGAAGGGCTTGGTGGGGAAACGAGAGGTCACAGAATGAAAGTTAGTGGCTGCGTGACACTCGCTGGGTGCCCGAATTCAGTAAGTCAGCAGATGTACTGTCGCCCTCATTGTGCGCATCACCGGTTGGCTACCTCGTCTGTTCGCGATCATCGCGGCTGGTGCGCTGCTGATCACTGCCGTGGTCGTTGCCGTTGCGCCTCGAATATGGCACGTTGCGAACGCTCACGATGAGCTCCCGGTGGTGCTGCCCGAGTTCGAAGCACTCGCCCAGCGCACGTATGTCTACGACGTCAATGGCAAAGAGATCGCCGTCTACGAGCTAGAGAACAGTCAGCCGATCGCGTACGAGGACGTGCCACCGCAGGTCGTCCAAGCATTCCTCATCGTCGAAGACAAGGAATTCTTCAACCACGACGGGGTCAACGTGCGCTCCCTCATCCGAGCAACACTGTCGAACTTCGCGAGCGACTCGCCGCAACAGGGTGCATCGACCATCACGATGCAGGTGGTCAAGAACGATTTCCTCGCAGGCCTCGAACGCGACGGCCGTTACAAGCTGCTGCAGGCGCACTACGCACGCATGCTTGAGAAGGAGATGACAAAGGAGCAGATCCTCGAGCGGTACCTGAACACCGTCTTTTTTGGAAACAACGCATACGGCATCCAGGCCGCAGCCGAGACCTACTTCGGCAAAACCGCTGGCGAACTGTCGTTCATCGAATCTGCATTCCTTGCCGGCTTGGTTCGCTCGCCGTCGGGCTTCGACCCAATCAACGAGCCTGAGCGCAGCCGGGCGCGCTGGCTGCAGGTCACTGACCGCCTCGTCACCGAAAAGATCCTCACCGAAGAGGAGCGTGCCGCGGTCCTTGACACCTTCGCCATCCCAGCACGGGTGAAGACGATTCCGACTCGCTCCAACGAGCGCTCTTACTTCACCGAGGCGCTGCGCGATTACCTGCTCAATCGGTCGACGATCCTCGGGGCGACCACTCAGGATCGCTATAACCAGCTGTTCCGCGGTGGCCTGCGGATTTACACCACCCTCGACATAACGCTGCAGCAACTCGCCGAAGACGCCCACGATGTGCTCCCCGCAACGGGAGGACGATTCGAGAACGCGATCGTGTCACTCGACTCAACGTCGGGAGCCATTCGTGCGATGGTCGGCGGGTCGGGGTTCATCCCCAATGAGCGCGAAGTCAACATGGCGCTGAGTCCTCGCCAGACCGGGTCGAGCATCAAGTTCCTGATCCTTGCTGCGGCTGTCCAGGCAGGCGCCCAGGCGGGCGACGTGATCGACGGTGTCCGCGGCTGCACTCTGCCGAATGCGGGTGACCCCAACGAGCCGTTCTTTCAGATCAACGGCGGAGCCTCTGGAAGCATCACGAACTTGGCAGAGCAGACCTGGAGTTCGATCAACTGTGCGTTCGCCCGACTGTCGCAGATCGTTGGCCTGAACCGCATAGTCGACACCGTGTACCGGGCGGCCGAGTCGCCGTACCTTTTCCGTGGCCAGCAGGATCGAGCCGAGCTGCTTTCGGTCGCCAGCTTCGCAACAGGTGCCAACGAGCTCAGTCCGCTCGATATGGCAGCTGGCATCCAGACCGTCGCCAACGAGGGGGTGCACAAGCAGCCGTACTACGTCGACTTCATCACCGACGCCGAGGGCGCCCGGACCTACACGCACTTCGACCCCGGTACGAAGGTCTTCGACCAAGACACGGCTCTACTCGCCATCGACATCTTGAAGGGCGTGCTGCGCAGTGGTACCGCCCGGCGTCATCCGCTTGCCGACGGCCGTGCGGCGTTCGGCAAGACCGGTACGCAGCAGGACAACACCAATGCCTGGTTCGTCGGTGGCACGAAGCAGCTCTCCACGGCTGTGTGGGTCGGCGATCCAGACGCCTACACGCCCATGGTCGGCATTGATGAGTTCCTGGCGCGAGGTGTCAACAAGGTCCAGGGCGGTCTCTTCCCAGCAGAAATCTGGAAGGCGTTCATGGATCCGGCGCACACGTTCCTGCCGCAGCTTGACTGGGACGCACCACCGGCGCCCGAGCGGCCCAATGCTCGCCTTTTCCTTCCTGGCAACGAGTGTATTGTTGAGGTTGTTGGCTTCGAAATCGTCGAGCCAGAGGTCGATCCGAACGCACCTCCGACCACACCGCCACCAGCTGATGCCCCCCCGGCTGAAACGGTGCCACCGGAGACCATCCCAATCGTCGAGGCGATTGAGGTTGGCACGACGATTTCGCCAGACAATCTCGATCCAAATTCACCGCTGCCGACAATCGAAGCCTCGGCGAGTATCGGCCCTTGCCGCTGATCGGTTGTTGAGCTGGCACACTGAACAGCGATGACAGACGACGCTGACACTTCTGACAACGCCGACCCTCCCACCCCCGCCGATGCCGACGTCTCGTTGGCCGGCCAACTCCTGGTGCTGCAGCGGATCGACACCGACGCCGATCAGCTCACGGTCCGCCGTAAGCGTTTGCCTGAACGCGACGATTTGTCGAGTCGCACCGACCAAATGAATACGTGGGAGAACCGCCGTACGCATCTCGTCAATCGCCTTGACGAGTTGACGGCGGTCATTGAATTGGCAGAGGCGGCGAATGCCGAACTCACCACCGATCGGGAGCGGCTTGAAGCGCAGATGAAGACGGTCATTGCGCCCCGTGAGGCCGAAGCGCTGATGCATGAGATCGACACGATTAACGGCAAACGCAACGAACTCGACGACAAAGAACTCGCTGCGCTTGAAGAGCAAGCCGCTCTCGACGACGACTTCACTGCCCACCTCGGCAACGAGGAGCCCATTCGGACTGCATTGCGATTATCCGATGAGGCACTGGCTCGTGCGTGTAGCGACATCGACGCCGAACTG
>JBLIMF010000201.1:0-4778 GCA_047638615.1 Gammaproteobacteria bacterium | reverse complement strand
GTACATCCGCACCAGGCGCGCACATCCCTCACGCCTTTCGACGAGCTCAGCTACTCAGCGTCAGGAGTAGACCATGACGCCGCGGATATTCTTGCCAGCGCGCATGTCGTCGTAGCCGTCGTTGACACCGTCGAGGTCGTACTCCTTGGTGACGAGGCCGTCGAGGTCGAGCTGGCCTTCGCGGTAGAGACCGAGCAGCTTCGGGATGTCTGCACGGGGGTTACCCGAGCCGAAGAGCGAGCCGACGACCTGCTTCTCCATCAGCGTGAGGTCGAGGAGGCTGATGTTGGCGGTCATTTCCATGGCCGGGTGAATGTTGGTCACGACGACCTTGCCGCGCTTGGCAGCAAGCGCGAGGCCCCCGGCGAGCAGCTCGCCCGAGCCGACACCCATGGTCATGATGACGGCGTTCGCCATCGTGCCCCACGAGGCGGCAGCCAGCGGCTCCATGGCCTCTTCCATCGAAGCTGCCGTGTGCGTGGCACCGAACTCCATGGCCTTTTCGCGCTTCGACTCGATGGGGTCGATCGCCCAGATCTGCTTCGCACCGGCGAGCTTTGCGCCCTGAATCGCGTTGGCACCAATGCCACCGATGCCGACCACCGCAACGACGTCGCCCGCGCTGACCTGGCCGGCGTAGACAGCCGAACCCCAGCCGGTGACCACGCCACAGCCGAGGAGGCAGGCTCGGTCGAGGGGGACGTCTTTTTCGATCTTGATGCAGCTGGCTTCGTTCACCACGGTGTCGTGAGCGAACGTGCCGAGCATGCACATCAGGCCAAGGTCTTTGTCTTGGATGTGGTGACGAGACGTGCCGTCGATCTGCTTGCCGAGCGCCATGAGTGCACCGAGGTCACACAGATTCTGGTGACCGGTCGAGCAGCTCGGGCAGCGGCCGCACGACGGGATGAACCCGAACACGACATGATCGCCCTCTTCGAGCCACGAAACGCCGGGGCCAACCTTGGTGACAACGCCAGCGCCCTCGTGCCCACCGATGATCGGCAGTTCAAACGGCAGGTCGCCGGTGACGAGGTGCTCATCAGAGTGGCACAGGCCCGACGCAGCGAGTTTGACCATGACCTCGCCTTCCTTCGGATCGTCAAGTTCGATGTCTTCCACGCTCCACGGCGCGTCGACTTCCCAGAGAATTGCGGCTTTGGTCTGCATCCGTGCGACTGTAGACCGCGTTGCCACCTCACGCAGATCTGGAGCGGACGTCCATTCTCCTTGTCCATTTCCCGTTGGGTTGGGCGGGATCAGGGCTGGCGCTCAGAATGGGGAGTCGGCATTTTGGAGAGCCACTCGCTCCGTCCCCAAGAACTCTGTGACACCCCACTGGCACGATGGACACATGAGCGACGGTTTTGACGAGTTGACGGCAGGCCTGAGCGAGCTGGCCACGGCACAGCGCGATGCGGTCATTGCGATGCTAAGCGACCTCATCGACGAAGACCTGCATCGCGTCGCGGAAGTGGTTCGCCAGGTCCAGGCCGAACGGGCTGTTGCGGGTGGCGACCACGATGCAATCATCAGTGCGGCATTCGAGACCGGTTTCGGGCGGGATGGCCTCAGTGTTCTGCCGTGGACCGAGGGCAATCTGATCGTCTGCCCGGGCGCCATGATTTCGAAGTCGAGGGCCAGCCACCGATGTCGCTTTGTAAGCGTCGACGACTGCTGGATCTGGGCGAGTGGACACCTCCTCCGCGAGGACAAACGCTCCTCGCCTGGCACCGACGACGGGTTTCGCGCCATTGCGTTGCTCCCGCTCGTCGACGGGCTCGAACTCGACGTCGTCTCCGGCCGAGCACGCCAGGGACAGCATTCGGTTGAACACGTTGTGAGTTACGAGGTCCGTTCTGGCGAACTGGTCGAAGTCAGCCAGCGCACCGTCAACTCACACCACGGCGGTCGTCAGATCAACTGACTGCCGCCGATCGCCACCGTCAGCGGGGCAACACCCTGATCTCGATGTACTGACCGGCAGGCGCCCATCGCCGAACAAAGCCGGTGATGTCGTTCCGACTGATCGTCCCGAGCAGGCTGGCCTGCTGGAGGAAGTCATCGAATGAGGCGTTGCCCGCCGGGTCAACGAGCACATCGAGGATCTCATCGTTGATCTGCTCATTGCTGAACAGTTCGAGAGCGTTACGAATGGTCTCAGTCGCTGAGGCGAACTCGTTCTCGGGCACACCGTTCGTCCGGATGTCAGCAAGCTGTTCAAGGACGGCAACCGACACGTCGTCGACCAACTCCGGACCAGTCGAAATTGACAAGATCGTCTCGGCCAACGGGGTTGCGCCACCGGTCAGTTCGATGGAGGCGAAGGGCGAGTACGACTCGCCGAGTTCTTCACGAATCACATCGGTCAGGCGGGCAGTGAGCACTTCTTGCACGACCCCGGCAGCGATGTCGTCACGACGATCTGCCGTGCCTGGCCCGGTGATCAAGAACAACACGCTCGCCTGGTCACCTTCGCCAGCCTGCACGGTCTCGACAATGGCTCCTTCGGGCGCTGGCGGCTCGACGTAGTCGACAGCTTCGAAGCGTCCGTTGGCAGGAAGCGTCCCAAGGTACGTCCGTGCCATTTCGGTCGCTTCATCAATGTCGAAATCACCGTTGAACGAGAACGTCCAGTCGGAAGCGTCACCAAAACGGTCGAGGTACACGCGCTCTATGTCTTCTGCCGTGACCGAGTTGAGGTCGTCGACATCGAGCAGTTGATAGCGCAGGTCGTCGTAGCGGACTTCGGTCAACGCCATGAACTGCGCATAGTTCGGGTTGATCGAAGGGTCCTCAGCGAGCGGAAGTTGATCGTCGATGTATTGCTCGAGGGTCACGGCGTCGACGCGCGGTTGAGTCATCCTGAGGTGGATGAGCTGGAAGATAGTTTCGAGGTCCGAGGTCGCGCTCGACCCAAAGAATCCTTCGGTGAAGAGATCGATAGCGGAGCGAAGAGATACCTCCTTGTCAGACAGGAACGCATCGATCGCCACCGGGTCGAAGTCCCCAGCACCGCTGCCATCGACCACGTTCGCCGCCACAACAGCCGCAGCCACATCGGCGTCGTCGAGAACCGAGCTGCCACCTGCACTGCGGCCCTCAAAGAACACGACGCCCTCGGCGATCGGCGTGTTATTAAATGCAACACGAGCGCCATTCTCGAAGGTCAAGAGCACGGGGGCCACGAACGAGATGTCGCTGCCATCGGCGAGGACCTCGCGGCTCACCTCCTCAACAGGGGCCGGTGGGTCGAGCAGGTTGTCACCAACTGCTGCATCTGACTCGCGTGTCTCGAGTTCGCGGGTCGGCATCGACTCGACCTGAGTGACGAAGACGCTGCCGCTCGGAACGTCGCTGATCTCGTCGGCCGGAGCAGTGACAAAGATGTGCGTGCCGGCCATTTCGTAACGGGTGACGAACATGTAGGCGAGCGTCTCGGGGGTCGCCCGGTCGAGCACGTCGGTGACGAAGTCGAACCACCGCTGGCCAGTCGGCAGGGACTCTCCTTCGAGCACGTGGCGGACGTACTCATCGGCGTAGGAGGCATCCTGGCGGGAATTGCGTCCGTCGTAGTTGACCTCGGCGGTGCTGCGGCGAGCTTCGACGGCGCGGGTTACTTCTGCGGTGGTGAAGCCGAATCGGCGGACACGTTCATACTCGTCGAGCACCGCCTGCGTGGAAGCCTCGAGGTTGGCGCCGTCTGCCGATACAAAAATCTCGGGCGCGCTCAGCGATCGGACAAATCCGCTGCTGTCGACCGATGCTGTGTCGAACGGAGCATCGCCGCGGAGAGCGTCGTTGCTCAGCCGGGTGCCGACGATATCGAAGGCGAGCCCTTCGAGGATGTCACGCTGCACGAGGGCCTCACGCGAGCCAGTCGTTTCAGCGGCCAGCGGAAGCGTCACGAATGCGAAGCCCTCGGACACGTCGGGGTCGTCAAACACGAGGGCCCGAGCATCGCGCGACGGCTCGACGATGAGATCGGGACGCTCGGGCGAGCTCCCCCGAGCTGTCGCCGAGTCGAAGCGCTCGATGATCTCGCGTTCCATCTCCTGTGCGTCGATGTCGCCGACGACGATGATCGACGCGTTGTCCGGCCGATACCAGTCGTTGTAGAAGGAGCGCAATGGACCGTCGGTGGTGCTGTTGATCTCGTCGTCGGTGCCGATCGGCTTGCGGTTCTCGTACGGCGAGCCGTCGAGGAAGAACTTCTGGATCTCGTCGAAAACACGTCCGTTGGCGCTTTGTGCTGAGCCGCGCCACTCGTCAAGCACGACACCACGCTCGGCTTCGACCTGCGCCGGGTCGATAGTTGCTGCCGACAGCCACTGCTGCAGCACGTCGAGGCCCGTCTCGACTGTCGACGGGTCAGCCGTCGGCATCGTCAACTCGTAGACAGTTTCGTCGTAGCTCGTGTACGCATTGATATCGGCGCCAAAACCCGCACCGAAGCTGCGCAGTACAGCAATCAGCTCGTTTTCCGGGAACTGCTCAGTGCCGTTGAACAGCATGTGCTCGAGAAAGTGCGCACCGCCGCCCTGGTCCTCGGTTTGGAACGCTGCGCCAGCATTGATTGTCAGCCGCATCTCGACACGCGAGCCTGGATTGTCGTTCTCGCGGATGAAGTACTGCAGGCCGTTGTCGAGCGTGCCCGTGACGATCGCCGGGTCGATCTCGAGCGACAGGAGTGCACGCTCATCAGGCTCGACGATCTCGGTTCGGGGACGCCCCTCGGTGCCGCCCTGCTCGGTCCCCGTCGGTTCGGCGCCGCCCTG
>JBLIMF010000200.1:0-4781 GCA_047638615.1 Gammaproteobacteria bacterium | reverse complement strand
TGTCGACGCTGTTGACGTCGGATGGCGCTGAGTGACCGAAGGCCAGATGATAAACGTAAGAATGCGACAAGATGTCGCATTATCCGAATCACAGCGGCCGCAACTATTTGGGTCGCAGCATCACCACACCGAGGAGTGCACGATGACGACATCGACTCAAGGATCGTCGACGGCCCGAAGCACGCACAACACGCAGTTGGACGGTTGATGGTCGACACCGACACCGCTCGCTGCGAAGTGGCCGTGACAGTGGAAGGCGCCGAGCAACTCGACGCACTGCGATGAGCGCTTGTTGCGGACCGGCCCGACCAGCCGACACAGCCCACACCTCGAGCGTGCAGCCTGGCCAACAGGCCAGCGGCTGTCAGGTACCAGCCCAGGGGCTCGTCGTCATCAAGGCTGGAACGTTCCAAATGGGGAGCAGCGACGGCCAAGGCGATCCGTTCGACGGCGAGGGACCAGCCCACGACGTCGACTTGTCCGCATACGCAGTTGCGCGGCACACGGTCACGAACGCTGCGTTCGCCACGTTCGCTGGCTCCACCGGCCATACGACGACGGCCGAGCGGATTGGGAATTCTTTTGTGTTTGCCGGCCTTCTCCCCGACGGCTTTGCTCCCACGCAGGGTCTTGCGGCCGCGCCGTGGTGGCGACTCGTCGACGGCGCCGATTGGCGGCATCCCGAGGGTCCCCAGAGCGACATTGTTGGACGCAAGAACCACCCGGTGGTGCACGTCAGCTGGTTCGATGCTGTTGCGTACTGTCAATGGAGTGGCACCACGCTGCCCACCGAAGCACAGTGGGAGTGTGCGGCACGTGGCGGTATCAACGGGGAGCATTACCCGTGGGGTCGCGAGCGCGAGCCCGATGGTGTTCACCTGATGAACGTGTACCAGGGAACGTTTCCGACCGCCGACACGGGCGATGACGGCTGGGTCGGGACGTGCCCGGTCGGGTCGTTTCCCCCGAACGGGTTTGGGTTGCACGAGATGACCGGCAACGTGTGGGAATGGTGTTCGGACTGGTTCGATCCGAGCTACTACCTGCACTCACCCAAGAGTGAACCCAGCGGCCCCGATCAGGGCATGGCGCGGGTAATGCGGGGCGGTTCGTACTTGTGCCACGAGAGCTATTGCGTGCGTTACCGGGTCGGAGCGCGCAGCAGAAACGCTCCAGACAGCACCTCAGGCAACATTGGTTTTCGCGTGGTCGCCATGACAGTCTGACCTCCCAGTTGGGTCTTTCGACGACGTCAGATGCGCCGTGCGAGCCCGGTCTGAGCCGATCTCGAGGTAGCAGCAACTCGTCATGGTTTCGTGGGAAGCGATCACTCCGTGTGTTGCACTCGCCGACGTCGAACAACCATCATCGAGATGACGAACGCAGCCAGCAAAGCGATGGCTGCGAAAACCAGGACAAGCACAGATAGACCGCCGCTCTTGGCGTCGATTGGCGTCGCAGGTACAGCGGGCAAGACGCCTGCTGCGGGAAAGGTGAGCTCGGCGACCGACGAGCGTTCGACGAGGCCGCTGCGCAGGGTGATCTCAGCGTCCCATGGTCCGGCAGGCAACTCGGTGTCGATCGTTATGGTCACGGGTCCGGAGACGCCGATGGCCAGTGTTGCGCCGAGCTCCGCGGGGTACGGCCCTGCCTGCAAATCGCCGGACGTGCTGCGAAGGTTGAGTTCTCCGGAGATGTCGAGGGCCCGGCCGCCGGTGTTGGTGACGTTGGCGACGACGGTTCGCACACCTTCGAGTGACCGTTTGGCTGCGAGGGATGTGATTTCGAAGTCGGCTGCGGGCGGGCCACCGGATCCGATCGACAAGTACAAGCGGATGCCTACTCGGTTGATCCGTACGACCCCGTTTTCGCTGGCTGGGGTTCGGGCTTGGGCCCAGACGACGGCGTAGTGCTCTCCGGGAGCTGCGTCGTTTGGCACCGTGATTGTCACGGTCGCAGTGGCGACTTGATTGGACGTCATGGCGATGTCGTTGGGTGTCACCGATGTCCAGGTCGACAGGTCGTTGGGTGTTTCGCCAGGTTCTCCGAGGAACGAGCCGTTGGTGATGGTCGCGGCTGCGGGGTAGAGGTAGACCTGAGCGGGTGCGTTTCTGGTCGACACTTCGATGCGGCGTTGGAATTCTGTGCCGGGTGCGACGTGATCGATGATGTAAATCTGCGCTCGTGGGTCATCTATTGAGTCGGCGGGTTGGTCGAGGAGGCGAAGGCCGACGGTGCCCGCTTCTGTATTCGGCAGAGGAGCCGGCGCGGCAGGCGGTGCGGCCGTAACCGTCAAGGTGAATGCTGGTGTGATGAGCACGGCAGCGAGACCGAAGAGCAGCCAGGAGCCGAGCCGGCGTGGGCTTCGGCGTGATTGTCCGTCGGTCCCCTGCAGAGTCATCATTCGATTTACACCAACGAGTGAGTAATGGTGGCACTGTAGGTGCCGGCGGCCATTCCGCCTGGGACAGCGACGTTGATCGTGGGGTTCCACGTGGCCGAGTTGTCGCCGGTGATGCCGGTTGCGGTCACGACCGGGGCGACGCCAACGATGCTGTTAGGGTCATTTGCTGCGTAGGTGGCGGTGCCGACTTTGGTGATCAACCCAGCGGTGTAGCCGACGAAGGCAGCGCCGATGGTCGGACCAGCAGCCGGCGTGAACGCGGTGGAGATAGCACTCGCGACCCAACCTGAGCCAGCGGCAGCGCTGCGAGCATCGCTGACCTGCACCTCACCGAGCTGGCCGCTGATGGTCACTCCGCCAACGGCGTTCGCCTCGGATCCGAGGCTGCCTGCGTCAGACGGCACGGTGATGGCGAGCGCCCCTCCGGTGATGGTCACGGTCGCGGTGGTGGTGCCGGTTGTTGCAGCAGAAACGGGGGCGACAACGGCGAATGCCACAGCGCTCGACGTTAGGGCGGCGAGAGCGCAGAAACGGAAAAGTTGCTTGGGGCCCGCCACGCGGTGCGTTGCAATAGTTTTGAGGACGTCTGACATATGGGGACTTCCTTTCTTAGACGAGCGGCTATGTAGGTCTTTTGACCGGGCCGCTGAAGCGCTGACACGCATCTGTGACCATCCAAACCGTCCCCGATGAAGCCCACATACGTTTAAGATAAAGATCAGATCAAGATGTCGGAGATCGTCGAACCGTTCGCGGTTCGCAGTGCCGTGGAAGATTCCACACGGCATGGCGTACGCCGAACTCGTTGGCGTGCCAGCGGCGAGCCGGCCACTGCGATCTCAGGAACGCTGGCTCTGGTGACAAGCGGGTTGCGTGGTTTTTTTGGGGGGCAGCCGATTGGGATCGATTGCCGACTTGCCGTTGTGCCCCGTACAGCTGGGGTACCTCAACGGCTTGCCGACCGTGATGGTTGTCAGCCCAGTCTCAGAGCTTGGTGGCTTCTCAGGCTCGGGCGATACGCCGGCCGAGCAGACTTGGGACGTCGCGGTCGACGTTGCTGACCGATGATCGAACGTGGGCGTGTGAATAATCGGCCTGGCATCTTGATTTTGATCTCGATCTTGGTGTTGAGTCGCGTTACATCATCTGTCCACAGGGATCGTCGACCAGACGCTGGCGAGCTACCAACGTGCGGGTCAACGATTACCGCTGAAACTCACAAGAACCTAAAACACCACGGATCAGCTCATCATCGCCTGAAAGACTGCCCTCATGAGGTAAATGGACTTCTCGGGTTGCGCATCTGTTTGTGGATTCTGGCGCTTTGTCGCCGACAACGTTGTCATCGTGAGCCACGAGTTCGAATCTCGCGACCCCGGCGATGGTCCCACTTCAGCCTTCCGATCCGTTGCTGGGGCCGGCACAAAACTGAGAGGTTCGCCACGCGACCGGGTCCGGTGTGCAGCGGTACCTGAGAGATTGCGTCGACCATTCGATTGATGCAAGATCGCGACTGTTCTCGAGTCGCAACGCAGCAGTCGAGCCCGACAAGTGGATTCGTTCGCCGCCCACGGCTGCGCCGGTTGCCAAGCGCACGGTGATTGAGTCGATGTGGCGCGGGGCCTCGAGGAAGTGCCAGGTGTCGAACCCGCTTCTGATTGAGAGCAGCGACCGGATCTCGTTGGACGCCATGTTCGTGACACGATTTCGTTCGCACCGAGCAGTGCTTGGCCGAAAATCGTCGGGGCCGAAGTCCGTCCGAGCGAGCCCGATGCAGACCCGGTCGCCCTTCCATACCATGGGTGCGGGAAATCCGGTGCGCAGTTCACCGGTGGTGGGTGTGAGCGGCTCCCATCCGTCGAATGCAGCTTGCTCGAGCACGAATGAACCGGCTGGCGTCGCCTGTGCTCCCTTTTGCGATGTGGGCTCAGTCATGAGGAGCACGGCAATGATCACGAGCAGTACAGCAGTGCCGGCCAAGAGCCAGCGAACACGCTTCGCTGAGTCGACGCTCTCGTCGATTGGCTCCTGGTCGAAGACGAACTCCGACTCGGAAGGCTCCATACTTGGGCAACCGTAGGCCGTTCCTTTATTTCTTGCGCAGATCGAGCCTCGCTCCGGCTCCGCAGGGGTCGGGCCGTCGTCCGGCTGGTGGCGGCGATCGAGTTGCAGCGTTATGCGTCGGGGCCTTGTGCTCGTACTTCTTCGACGGTCGACATTGCGGTACGGAGCTCGGCGAGCCACTCGTCGGTGTTCTTGCCGACGAGGCGTACGCACCAGGCAAGTGCGTCGGAGCGTGATCGGGCGACGCTGGCAGAGACAAGCGTGTCGAGCACAATTCGTTCGGGTTGACGGAGCCGAGTCATGACCGGGGCAG
>JBLIMF010000199.1:0-4798 GCA_047638615.1 Gammaproteobacteria bacterium | reverse complement strand
GTCGGCCGGCTCTGGGCCTCATCAACAGAATTGACGGCATTCCAAAAGCGGATGGCGCTCCGTATGACCGGCACCGGAGAAGGCCGCCTCGACACGTCGTCGCCAATGCTCACCCTGCAGTCAAACGACGGATCGCGCATCGTCATGGTTTTAGGTGGCAACACCGAGCACGGCATCTCGACGCATCCGCGCATCGCCATCCGACGATTCGTTATCCGCCAGGCGGGCTTGGACGGCCTCTCTGATCTCGGCCTGTTCCCCAAGCCGATGGTCGAACAGTTTCGTGCCCTCGTGCGCTGCGGCTTCACCATTCTTGTGTCCGGCCCGCCCGGCGCCGGGAAGACAACGCTCCTGACCGAACTCCTGGGCGAGGTCTCTCCGCTCGAACGCATCATCACGGTCGAGAAGAACCTGCTCGAGCTGCGGCTCGAAGACGACCCACGCCACCCTGATGCGCCGGCGCTGTTCACGCGTCATGCCAATGCCGAGGGCGAGGGCGAAATCACGACGCGCCAGCTGGTCGAGCTGACGCGCCGACTCAACCCCGACCGCGTCGTCGTCGGCGAGTTGGTGGAAGACGAGGCACTCGACATGCTCGACGTCGCCTCGATGTGCAAGCGCGGTTCGCTGGCAACGATCCATGCCCACACGTCCGACATCGTGCTCCAGCGTCTGGCGTACTACGTGTCGAAGTCGAACACGAGCCTGCCCGAGTTCGCCGTTTATAGCCTTATCGCGCAGACCGTCGATTTTATCGTGCACATCGATCTGGTCCGCAACGCCAAGGCCGAACAGGCCGCGATTCGCCGAGTGACCTCCGTGATCGAAGTCGGCGGCCTGGGTGAAGCCGGCGGCGTTTCCAGTACCGAAGTCTGGGCCATCGACGATGGTGACGAACTGACGCAAGTCGCGCAGCTCTCGCAACGTCACTTGACGCGTCTGCGACTGGCTGGCTACAGCGCAGGCCTCTTCTCTGTCGGCGAGGAAGTTCGATGAGCCTCGCCCTCCTGACGCTGGTGGCGTGCTCGGTGCTCGGCGTCACCGCGGTTGTCGTTGCGGCCGCACCGATTCGCAACGATGCAGCGCCTGCAGCCCGACCGGACGCAGAGCTCATGACGCGTCTCGCGATCGGTGGCGCAACGGCGCTCCTCATCATTGCTTCCTCTGGTTGGGTCCTACCGGCATTCGTTGTAGCGACCGGCGTCTTCATGGGGGTCCGAATGTGGCAGCGGCGCGATCGTTCGACGAACGACGTCGAGCAGACCGATGCACTGGCATCGTGGATCGAAAGCCTGCGTGATGTGTTGATTGCCGGCGACCAGCCGATCGGCGCCATCGCCTCGACCGTGTCGACAAGTCCCGCTCTGATTCGTCCGCACGTCAGGCGTCTTTCCGCCGGGCTCGGTCGGCAAGAGCCAGACGTGGTGTTTCGTCGGTTCGCCGACGACATCGACGACCCGCTTGGCGACCTCGTGGCTGCCGGCCTCCTCATCGCCGTACAACGCGGCGCTCGCACGGTCGCGGTGTTGACGTCATTGGCCGAGCAGGCGCGTCATCAAGCTGATCGACGGCGCATCGTCGATGCAGAGCGAGCCCCGATGCAACGCGAGGTCGGCCTATTGACCCTCATCATGGGATCACTGATTGTCGGCCTCCTCGTGTTCGGCCGCGCCGAGTACCTCCGACCGTACGAAACGAGTGGCGGCCAAATTTTCCTGGCCGTTGTCATCGCGATCTATGCGGTACTCCTCCTTCGAGTCCAGCGATTAGCGCGTTATCCGAAGCCGAGTCGATTCCTCACTACCGCCGTCGTCGAGCGGCGTGCGACAGCGACGCGCGAGATGCAATCGTGAGCGCCAACGGACTTCTCGTGCTGGCCAGCTTGCTGCTCTTGTGCGGGGTGTTGCTTGCAGCCTCCGGTTGGCAACAACCCCGCCCATCGCTCGAGCGAAGCGTGCGCTATCTCCGCCGGCCCGCCCCGTTGCCAGTGGAAGGCGCTGCAGCTCCGCTCACGATTCGACTCGGTGATCTCGCCGTACAGACTGAGATCGGAGAACGAGCCTTGCGGTGGAAGCAGCCGCTCCGGCTCATCGGCCGAACAGTGCCGACTCACGTCGGGCTCTTGATACTTGCTGCGGTCGGTGGGCTGGTCGGACCGGCGCTCGTCGTCGGGATGCTCTCCGCGATCGGCCTGCTGTCGATCAGCGCCGTCGTGCCACTCGGGCTCTCTCTGCTGGGCGCCGCCGCCGCACCGTTCGCCGTTCACTCGGATGCGATCTCGCGCAGTGACGAAGTACGAATCGATGTGCGCCATCAGTTGTCTGCATATCTCGACATGGTCACGATGCTCCTGGCTGGCAACACAGGGCACGAGGGCGCACTCCAGCAGGCTGCCCGTGCCGGAGACGGCGTCCTGTTCACCGAACTCCGGCGACGGATGCGTGAGGTAGGAACCACCGGCAACAGCCTCGTCGGGGCGCTCGCCGTCGTCGGCGAAGACTTCGGAGTAGTCGAGCTCACGCAGGTCGCCGCCGCTACCCAACTCTCGGCCGCCGAGGGCGCGCCAGTTGCACGGACTTTGACAGCGAAGTGCTCGACGCTCCGCTCGACCTTGGCAGCCGAGGAGGAGGCCAACGCCCGCGTCCGCAACGACAAGGTCACGCCACCGCTCGTCGGCATGGCTTTGCTCTTCATGGCACTCATCATCTACCCGGCGCTCAATCTCTGAGCTTCCGACACTCACTCACTTACCTCATTCACTCACATCAGTCACAACAGTCACAACAGTCACAACAGTCACAACAGTCACATCAGTCACATCAGTCACAACAAGGAGACAACAATGAATGATCCAACTCTGATCGCCACATCGATGTTCCACGTCGTCTATGGCCATCTGCGTCTACTCGATACATCCGGCGGTCGCTCTGATCGAGGTGCTGTCTCAATCGAACAAGTCCTCTGGTACGCCGCCGCTGCGGTGAGCGTGGCCGTGGTTGCCACCATTATCTGGAACACCGTCCGCGACGCCGCAAACGACGTTAGTCCAGTCAACGGCGGCCTCGGCTAACAGCAAACAACGCGACAACAAACAACGCGACGACGCGACAACCAGCACCATGACAGCAACAACCAGTGCAGCGACCCGACGCGGCATCGACGACCCCGGATCAACATCGCTCTCGGTCGTCCTCCTGATGCCGGTATTCATTGTGCTTGCCTTCGCGGCGTGGCAATCAGCTCTTTGGAGCCATGCGCGAACTGAAGCACGCGTCGCTGCACGAGATACAGCTGCGCTTGTTGCCAGATCCGACGCGAACGCTGGAAGTGCAGCTGCCGCGACAGCTTCGGTATTGGCCAGCGACACAGCGTTACGCAACATCGACGTGACGATCACGGAGGCTGGTGGCCTCGTTGTCGTCACGATCTACGCCGATGCCCCGGGCATGATGGCAGGCACGTCGAGATCGGTCTCCGTCACCGTTGCGGTGCCCGTCGAGGAGATCACCGAACCGTGACCAAGCCTCGAACTCCCTGTACGACGACTCCAGCCGCAGGTCGGCGTTCCCGTCGCGGCCGTGCCGATCACGGGAGCAGCGACGCCCTCGGCCTCGCCTTGATCGCACCCGCCGCACTCGGAATGGCGATCGTCATCCTCTTCCTCGGTCGCGGCGTCGACAGTCGCGCCACCGTGCAAATCGCGGCCGAGTCCGGAGCACAAGCAGCGGCACAGGAACGCACGACAGCGGGAGCCATCACGGCTGGCCGGTCAGCAGCGCAAGCGATGCTCGTCGACGAACAGACCTGCACCAACCCGAGCGTCGCCGTCGACATCAGCGCGTTCCAGCCCGGTGGCGAGGTCGCCGTCACGGTCGCGTGCTCCGTGTCGACAGCCGGTCTTGAGTTGATTCGACCACAGGCCCACACACTGACGGCAACAGCGTTTGCCACCATTGACCCGTTGCGCGCGGCAGAGGGCGGAGAACCGTGAGCCGCCGAGGCCGCGGCGAACGCGGCTCCGGCCTCGTGGCCGGCATCGTCATCCTGTTCAGCATGACCTTCCTCGGTCTCGTCTGGTTGGCGCGCGACGTCGATCGAGGTATCTCGAATCGTTCCACCGCCAATTCGGTCGCGTTTCAGGCCGCCAGGTCAGGCGCTCAAGTGGCCTTCGCGACCCCTTTGCGTCAAGGTGCCGAGCCGACCATCGACGTGTCCGGAGCGATCGCTGCGGGAACCGATACCGCAAACCGACTGCTCGAGCGCTACGACGTGACCGGTGCGACGCAAATCTCCGTCGACGCTGCAACGGTCACCGCCATCGTCGTGATCACCGATCGAGGTGTCACGGTGACCGGTCAGGCAACCGTCGAATCGCAGCGAGCTCCATGAGCCGCGTATTCCGTTCGCGGTGCGGTGTCGCCCACTGTGTTGAGAAAGCGCCTTCATCATTGGACGCACGATTCGCGAGAAAGGGGATGCCATGTTGCAACGATGTCTGACAGCAGTCGGACGGTTCACCGCCGCCATCCTCGCGCTTGCCTCTCTGGCCGTCGGTGGACCGATCGCTCTCGTCGCAGTCTCCCGACAGCGTTTCAAATCGGCCAACCCGCTGCATCAGATTCCATGGCCCTGGCAATGGGATCTCGGCGAGCTCGTCAAGGCGCTCCAGAGCCCCCTAACCAACGATGTCGTCATCAACCTGCTGATCCGAACCGCACTGTCGCTGGTGTGGGCCGCGGTCGCGATCATCGTTATGACCACGGCCGTCGAAACGGTTCATCTCGTCCGGCATCGCGGC
>JBLIMF010000198.1:0-4854 GCA_047638615.1 Gammaproteobacteria bacterium | reverse complement strand
GGCCCTGGGCAGCGTGACTCACTGAGCCAGCGATGTTGCAGAAGAACACATAGTTGCCCGGCTCAAGGTCGAACTCGATGGTCTCAGTGCCGCCGCTCTGAATGTTGCTGGTTTGTCCAAGGAAATCAGCAGCGAGAGTTGCTTCGTCGATGGCACCCCCACCGATTTGGGGAAGTGTCTCGTAGCTGTCGCCCCGGGCGACCGCGAAGTGGTGTGGAAAGTCGCCGTCGTTGGTGACATTGAACGTTATGACCCCCGGAGCTAACTCGGCTGGCGAAACGACTGCCCACTCGGCGAGCGACACCTCGACAATGTCTCCGATCTGCTCGGCAGGAATGATCGGTTCGGTCGTCACTGGCGCGTCGGCGGCAACCGAAGCAGGATCGGAAATAGGTGTCGGTGTTTCGGGCTCGCCGGGGTCGGATTCAGGCTGTTCTGGGATGGCGCCCTCTGCCTCGACTGAATCGGACGGAGCCTCAGCATCGTCACTCCCGCCCCCGCCGCATGCGGAAAGGGTGAGGACGGCAATGGTGGCGATGAGGGCGAAGCGACGCATTTACACACTGTGCCATGTCAACGCTTCCGAAGGGTGTCAGCGGCTCGCGGGAGCGGGTTGCGGAACACTCCAATCGAGGGGCATCTGTTCGAAGTCGAAAAATGGCGCTTCGTCTTGCTCGGCAATCGCGTCTTCGATCTGGTCGTAGAAACCCCGGCCGGTTTCTTCGGCGAACGTGATGGCGACATCGCCGTCGACGGCACCGAGCCGTGGACGTTCGACGTACTCGGGAAAGGTCGCTTCAGCAGCGTCGCCTTCGGCGTAGCCACGAGCGAACATCTGCTTCAGCACACCGAAGCCGTCGTTGCGTACCAGTGTCTTGCCGCGCGGCGTTCCGCCCATCTGCTTCATGTGTGCCTGGAACGACTCGAGGTCACCGGTGTCGTAGGCGACGTGCTGGCAGGAATGGTCGCCGTGACGGTCAACGAACTTGGTCACCTGCGACTTTTTCGCCCGGTCAATTCCTTCGATGAGCGCAATACCGAACTCGCCGTAGTCGACGCACCAGATCTTCATACTGCTCTCGAGATCGTCGGGCCGGACATCATCGATTCGGTTGATGAGCGTGCCGCCCTCGACTTCGATGTGGAACCACGCCCACTTCTCGATCGTGCCGCGTTCGCAGGCGTAAGTAATGTGATCCACTTTCTTCAACATGGGTGCAAGTTGAACGATATGTGTAAGTGATGTCAAGGGCGCTGAACACATCACATCTTATTTACTTGCTAACTATACGATATGCCTATGCAGGCCTGTGGAGAATCTGAAGAAATGAACACATGAACCGGCAACTCGACGAGCTCGACCTTCGCTTGATCGCTGCATTGCGCCGCGAGCCGCGCCGGTCGATGGCTGACTTGGCACGCTCATTAAACTTGGCGAGAGGAACCGTTTATTCGCGCCTCGATCGGCTCGAATCCGATGGCGTTATCTCGGGATACGGGCCCGATGTCGACCCAAGCAAAGCGGGCCTCGGTGTGTTGGCATTCTGCACCCTTGAGATCGCCCAGGGGTCACACGCCGACACGGTCGCGGCGTTGAGTGCGATCACACAGATTCTCGAGATGCACACCGTGACTGGAGTTGGCGATTTACACCTTCGCATCGTGGCCCGATCCAACGATCATTTGCACGACGTGATGCAGCAAATTGCGGCGGTGCCAACGGTGCAACGAAGCCAGACGCAACTCGCACTGTCGACGGTCTTGAACCGGACGATTGCTGACGTCCTCGCAGGAAGCTGAGCGACGCAGCGAGTGCTGCGCGGATCAGGTCACCCCCCGGAGACCTGATCCGCCGCAAGCGAGTCGACCCGACAAGATCTAGCCGACAAAGCAACGTTACCGGAACTGTGTCATAAGTCGCACCCTGCGGCACCTGGATTCATTTGGACTCCTTGCGTCGCGTGCAGTGGCTGAGCACGTGGCCGAGGGCAACGACACAAGTTCTCACGTCAACAAGATTTGTGGTTTGTATTGCGTCAACAGCCACAGGTCGCGGCGCTCGCAGGTTCGCTCGTCTCGGCTGACAAGTTGCTGCGAGCAAGCACTACTGTAAGAGACACATTGACGTGAGATCGGGGGATCGCATGGGGTATGAAGAAGGCGACACTGTCGAGGCCAATCCGGTGACCGACTGGGTGAACGACTGGGATTGGCTCGATTCTGCCTGGGGCAGCAACGCGATCGAAATCTGGAACTCGGTGCGCGAGCAGTGCCCGATGGCTCTCACCGAGCGATACGGCCGGGCCTTCATGCCGGTGACGATGGAAGCGGTGTCGGCCATCGCCAACGACACGGTGAACTTCTCGTCAATCTTCGTCTCGGTGGCACAGCCGGATGCGATTCGGCGGCCTGCACCGCCGATCACGTCCGACCCACCTGACCACCACGGTCATCGGCGGATGTTGCTGCCGTCGTTCAGCCCAAAGCGCATCGCCGAAATGGAAGCCGAACTGCGCGAGTACACGCAACACCTGATTGCTCAGGTCCGACAGAAGGCGAGCGACTCGCAGTCCGCCACTGCCGATGCCGCTGCGCAGTACTCACAGCACATCCCCGTGCATGGCATTGCCCAGATGATTGGCGTGCCCGACAGCGACGCTGATCTGTTCCGCGATTGGATCTACCGCAACTTCCAGCTGGCACCGCGCGACAACAAGGTGCGCGAGGAAGTGGCTGCAGAAATGCGGGCTTACTTTTTCGACCTCCTCGACAAGCGTGCTAGCGAACCACAAGACGATCTTGCAACGCTGATCACCAACGCCGAGATCGACGGCGCACCTGTCGATGATGAGTTGAAGGTCGGCTACCTGCTGTTGCTCCTGCTGGCCGGTATCGACACGACGTGGAGCGCCATTGGCTCGGGCCTCTGGCATCTCGCCACGAACCCCGACGATCTCGCTCGCCTGGCTGCGGTTGTCGATGATCCAGACGACATGCTCTGGCTGACGTTCACTGAAGAAGTGCTGCGGTACTACGCGCCGGTCACCATGGGTCGCAAGGTCATTGGCGACACGGAGATCCAGGGCTGCCCGGTCCGCGCCGGCGAGCAAGTGTTAGTCACGTTTCCTGCCGCGAATCACGACCCCCTGGCCTTCGAGGACCCACACGAGTTCCGGATTGATCGAGCCGAAAACCGCCATGTCGCATTTGGGCTTGGCATTCATCGTTGCCTTGGGTCGAACCTCGCTCGATTGGAGATGCATATCGCATTCCACGAGTGGGTGAGCGCGTTCCCAAGCTTTGTACTCGACACGTCGGAAGAAACGACGTGGACCAACGGCCAGATTCGCGGCCCTCGGAATATCCCCCTCCTCCTCGAGGGCTGAGATGAACCTGTCAGGCGCGCCTGTCGTCGGTTGCCGCAGCTGTCTGTGCCGAAGCTGGTCGGCGCTACGGTCGCGGCAGTGAAGGGAAACACCGGTTCGTCCGGGTCCAACGTTGCTCTGGCGGCTATCACGCGCTCAGCCACGCCGGATGGTCGAGGGTGCGCTGCCCGGTGTGAAGTTCCCGCACGACTGGGATCGTTGACCGATACCCGTTGACCGCTGGCTCGTGCGAGCGGGCGCGTCGGTGAGGGTGTGCAAGAACATGAACAGCTACTGATTTCGATGTGGCCGGCCTCGACTTGAGAAACCGAAATCGACGCGCAGCAATGGTCGATGTGCAGCGAACGGCGATGCGCGTGATGCGGCCGTCAGGCTTCTCGAACGTGACGGTCGAACAGGCCGCCGGTGTGCTCATCTCGGTGCTCGAACGATGGCAGGCAACTGGCGGCGACAAATCGCTCACCAAGCAAATCACGAAGGCGTACGACCAACTGTTTGTTGAGATCACTCGGACCGAGGGGTTCGAGGAAGCAGAGCCAGAGTCAGAGTTCGGTGGAGCCGCCCGGCCCGGTGATCATTGCTGCGAGGGAGCCACGCTCGGCCGCCACGACGTCGATGTCGAGGCCGAGCGCTGCAAGTGGGCCCAGCACGTCAAACGGCATCGGGTGGTTGACCGCAAAGTGCTCGAGTTCGATTCCGCCGGGCTGTGTCGTGCTCGGGAGTGGCGTGTCGCCCCAGTCGATGATGAACGGCAGTGTCGGCGACGACGGGAAGGTCAAGGCCCAGGCAAGCAGGTCGCCGTTGGGGGCCTGCCGACTCAGGTCGTTGATCGGACCTGGGTCGTAGCCAGCGTCGAGGCAACGGTCGACGAGATCTTCGATCGATTCGCCGTCGGTAGGCCGAACCGCAAACCCGACGAGCCCTGGGCCGTCAAGGTTGTCGATGCCGAATGGCCGTGGCATGTCAGGGTCGGGTTGGCCGGGATCGGGGGCGATGATTTCGAGGTAGCACTCGCCGAATGAGACGAGCGCGTTGTGGGTGCCAAGCCCGATGTGGGCCCCGCCGATTGCCGGCCGGATGCCAGTCTGTTGTTCGAACCAGTCGATGCCCTCCGTGAGATTGGCGACTGCGTACACGAGATGATCAATGACGGCCATCTCACAATCATCGCAGCGATGCGCATGTTCTCTAGTGTCAATTGACATGAGCACAACTGAAGAGTTCGCCGGCAAAGTCGCATTGGTCACTGGATCGTCGAGTGGTATCGGCGAGGAAACTGCACACCGCCTGTCCGCACTCGGTGCGACCGTCGTGGTCAACTCGTCGTCGTCAGTCGAAGCGGGCGAAGCAGTCGCGGCAGCGCTGCCTGGGACGGCGACCTACATCCGCGCCGACATCAGCAACCAGGACGAGGCACACGGCCTCATCGACGCCACCATCGAACGATTCGGTCAGCTGGACTTCTTGA
>JBLIMF010000197.1:0-4914 GCA_047638615.1 Gammaproteobacteria bacterium | reverse complement strand
TATCGAGCGCCTGGTCCGGCCACGCCGTTGTCGCCCATGCTCGAAGATCAACTCCGTACAGGTCGTCGAATTTACGCTGCCCACGAATGACTGGGATACCGCGTGGATAGTCCATGGGGCCGGGGAAGGCGATTCCGAGCGCAAGCTTCTCACCCTGCCGACAGTCAGCGGCGCGACGAATCAGCGGATCGATGGCTTGGTGCAAATCTCCGAGCAGTACTTGGGCTGCCGCAGTGGCGTCGATTGGCTGGGCTGGCAACAATTCAACGGACGGGGCGCCGCTGTCATCGAAGACGACGAGGCCGCGCTTGATCGACATGCCGCCGACATCGACTGCCGCAACGGGATCAGCCGGCAGCGGATCGGTCGGCGATTGTTCGCTGCGCACATTGGCAGCGTAGATCAATCAGGTCGACGGATCCCCGAAGGTGACCCGATTGGCACTTCGCCGCGAGAGCGTGTCGATCTCGACGGTGCGGCCGGTGTTTGGCGAATGGACAATCGCATCGTCGACACCGAGGTACATCATCACGTGGCCCGGGTAGTGGACGAGATCGCCAGCCTTGGCGGACGCACGGTCGAGCTTGGTCGAGTTCCTGATCTGCGAACCGCTGATCCGTTGCAGTTCGACACCAGATTCCTGCCAGGCGTAGGACGTGAGGCCTGAGCAGTCGAAACTTTCGTCTTCGATGCGGGTGTTGGTCCGGTACGGCACGCCAATCTGTGTCATGGCAGCGAGCACTGCTCGCTGATGATCGAGTGTGGTGTTCTTCCACGAATCGATCATGGCGAATTCGTTATATCCCAGCTGTCGCGCAGCCAAACGAGCTGTTGCTGTCCGGTGCGCGGCATACACCAGGTAGTCAACAAGGCCGTCCGAGGCGGCGAACGTGTCGT
The DNA here is from genome assembly GCA_047638615.1 of Gammaproteobacteria bacterium. GTDB lineage: Bacteria > Actinomycetota > Acidimicrobiia > Acidimicrobiales > Ilumatobacteraceae > Ilumatobacter_A. The sequence continues at coordinate 4,017 of JBLIMF010000197.1, read as the reverse complement.
ACGCAGCAACGGCCAGATCAGCCTCGGCGGTGATCTCAGGGGCGAGTGCGTTCACGTCAAGTTCGGCCTGCTGCGCTGACGCCGTACCGGCAAATGCCACTGTTGCCATGGCGGCGATTGTGGCAACGAGGCCAAGCTTGGCACTGGCGCGTAAGCGGATGGAAAAGGTGAGGTGAGTCATGTCTGCAAGTCCGTATATCGGTGTCAGTCGATGTGTCGATCAGGTCACGAGTTGTGACGAAACAATAACGTATCGTCATCAAACCGTCACACTCAACCCCTTTTGAGAGTTTCTTGTCACCAAACCGTCATGAATGACATCGATGGCATTCATGCGAGACTTCGCACATGGCGTCGGAAAACCTGGACCAAGCAGGAGCGAAGCGGCTGTCGACGGTTGCCGTGTTGCTCGCCGCCGGCGCCGGTTCGCGCTTCACAGATATCCATCACAAACTGTTCGCAGAGCTGAACTCGGCGGGTGAAACCGTCATGGCGAAGTCTCTCGGCACCCTCATCGCCGCCCAAATCGGCCAGATCATCGTCATCACGGGAGCCCTGACGCGCGACGATTTTGCAGCGAACCCCTCAGTCGCCGGCTACCTCGCCAGCCCAGGTGTCAGCATGCACCACAACCCAAAGTGGGCAGACGGCCAGAGCACGTCGGTCAGGGCCGCCATCGAGGCAGCGAAGCAGATTGGCGCAGAGGCCGTGGTTATCGGCCTTGCTGATCAACCGTTCATTTCGCCCAAAGCATGGCGGACAGTGGCAGCGGGGTTGGGGCCCATCACGGTCGCCACGTACTATGGTCAGCGCGGCAACCCGGTTCGACTCCATGCAGATGTATGGGGTCAACTGCCGCACGATGGTGACATCGGGGCTCGCAAGCTCATGCAGCTGCACCCCGAACTCGTCACCGAAGTATCGTGCGACGGTTCGTCAGCAGACATCGACACCTTGGAGGACCTGCACCGATGGCAGAGCAACTGATCAATGAATTCACCGTCAATCGTCCGATCGAAGAGGCGTGGCCCGTCATCACCGACGTCGAGCGCATCGCTCCATGCCTTCCCGGTGCGCAGCTGACCGAAATTCGCCAGGGCGATGACGGCGAGAAGTATGCCGGCAGCGTGAAGGTGAAGCTCGGGGCGATCGCCACCGAATTCAAGGGCGAAGCGTTCTTTCTCGAGCGCGATGACGCCAACTACAGCTGCAAGCTCAACGGCAAGGGTCGCGATACCAAAGGCCGTGGCAATGCTTCCGCAGACATCGCAGCACACGCCGAGAGCCTCTCTCCGACCAGCACAAAAGTCACCGTCACGACCGACCTGCACATCACCGGAAAGATTGCCCAGTTCGGCCGCGGCATCCTCGGCGACGTCAGCACCAAGCTGATCGACCAGTTCGCGCAGAATCTGAACGAGATGATCGATGCCGACGGCGTCGAAGCCCCGCCAGCCGACGCACCGACCGAGCCCGATACTCCAGCCGCAGACACACCGACCGGCAGCGCGCCTGCCGAGCCGACCGTCCGCAAGATCGACGGCCCAGCTGCCGAAGCCATCGACCTGATGGAAATGGGCGGATCGTCCATCGCTAAGCGAGCCGCCCCTGCTGTCGCGGTGCTCTTGCTTATCCTGCTGCTCCTACGTCGCCGACGGAGCTGATGGACGACCGGGCTCGCGTCGAGGAGCTAATTGGGCGCCCACCGCGAGGTGCCTTCGATGTTGTGGTCCGCACTGCAGAGGGTGACCCGGTCGTGGTTCGCAACGCCCCATTCCTCCGCGATGGCACCCCGATGCCCACCCGCTACTACCTCGTGGGCATTGACCTGGTGCGGGCCGTGAGTCGTATCGAAGCAGTCGGCGGTGTCCGCCAATCTGAAGTCGATCTTGACCCAGTCGACATTGCTGAAGCACATGCTGCCTACGAGGCTGAACGGGATGCAGCGATTTCTACAGCCCATGTCGGACCTCGCCCGTCCGGCGGTGTCGGCGGCACCCGCAAGGGTGTCAAGTGCCTGCACGCCCATGTGGCACATCTCCTCGCCGGAGGCACCGACGTGGTGGCCGAGTGGACACTCGCCCGGCTCGGCAACGATCGAGGTGTGCTCGACGGCCTGCAGCCGCCCGCGCCTCACGTCGAAGAAGTCACACCATGACTCTCGGTGCACTCTTCTTGGCCATCGACGACCACCGAGTTGATGTCTCGATGACCGGGGGTGGAGAATGGTCGATTCCCCTTGGACCACAGTCTCTGTTCGATGGTGTGCTGGAGCAACGTGACAAGCCGTCTCCGTCGCACCTCACCAATGCACTCGGTTTCATCCACGACTACTTCGATGACATTGTTGTGATGGCGCCATCGGTACTCGCCACACCGTCCGTCACCGCGACCGGCCCGCATGCCACAGCACTTGCACGCGTCGAACTTGGCAACGAACACGTGCCGACCGACTATCACTTGCAGCGGGCCGACGCCGACGAGGTCTTCCGAACGCTGGTCGCCGAGCCTCGAGCTGAGCGGCTCCACAACCCCGGACTTGCGTCCAACGATGTCGACACGGTCATCGGCACGCTATGCATCGTGTTGGCAATCATGCGACGATTGGACCTGAGCTGCTTGGCCATCCAGGACGATATGCAGATCGACGACGACGAGCCCTCGACATGTCACTAAGGCATCCGTCGCGGACGTCTGCGCCCGCCCGCCTCATCGGCCGTCGCATCGTGATGCGGCCACTGGCTGCTGGCGACTTCCGTGCCTGGAGTGAGGTCCGCGTCCACAACGAGGAATGGCTCACCATGTGGGAACCTCGTCGCAACCCAAGCCTGCCTGACCCCACCGTCGAGCGGTCAGCGTTCAGCGCCCGCTGTGCGCAACGCGATCGCGACCGGGCGATCGGCATCGCGTATCAGTTTGGTCTGTTCATCGGTGACCAGATCGTCGGTGAAGTGAATTTGAACAACGTCATCCGAGGCGCCATGCAGTCAGGAACCATTGGTTACTGGGTCGATCAGCGCCACGCCGGGCACGGATATGTGGCAGAAGGCGTATCGGCATTGATTCGCTACGCGTTTGAGGCCCTCGGACTCCACCGCATCGAGATTTGCATCGTGCCACGCAACACTAATAGTCGGCGGGTGATGGAAAAGCTGGCGATCCGTGACGAAGGCACGGCGCAGCGGTACCTCGAGATCAATGGAGAGTGGGAAGACCACACTCGCTACGCGATGACCATCGAAGAATGGAACATCCGCAGCGCCGAACTGATCAACGCCTGGTTGCGCTGATCAGTCCGCCGACGCGGCATTCGTTGTCAGAAGACGACGTTCAGTAAGTAACGAGGCCGGCGTTGTCGCGTGCCTGCCGGATAGCAGCAGCACGCTCTTGTCGCACCGCCGTGCGGCGCTTCCACATTTTCGTCTTCCAGTGGCGCTTGGTGGCAGAACGATCTGCAACCTTACTCTTTGCAACCTCGGCGTCATGGTGGTGCATGGGCTTCCATGCCTCACCAGGCTCGTGGACATCGGCGGGATCGGTTCCGCCGGAAATTTCCTTCGCAGCATGCTGCAGCTCCACATGAATCCGATGCCGCTCTGAATGAGCGTGCGCTCGGACCTCTTGCTTCACCTGCATGGGGACTTCGAAGTCCCGGTTGCGTTGGCTCATTGCTACCTCCTGCTTTCCGCCGTTTCACTGCCGTTCCGCTGGTGTTCACCTGCGATTCGACAGCTCTGCAGCGCTGTGGTTTCGGTTGCTTGCCCTCACCACAATACTGCAAGCTGTCTGTCACCCTCAGAAATCCGTGTAACGGTTCTGCGCGATTGTCGCGCACCTGTGATCAACGACGAACGATCGCAACTTCGTTCCATATCGACGTCAAGAACTGGCGCCATGTGCCGATTCAGACAGGGCGACCTCCCTCCCGCCGCCACGGACCGTCAACGATCACCCGCCTGCCACGGCAGCCCACAATGATGCTGCCGGCGCCGATGCTGCCGGCGCCGATGCTGCCGG
>JBLIMF010000196.1:0-4952 GCA_047638615.1 Gammaproteobacteria bacterium | reverse complement strand
GTCGACCGGGCCGAAGTGGTCGCCCTGCTCGGACCGTCCGGCAGCGGCAAGAGCACGCTGCTGCGTGTCATCGCTGGGATCCTTCGGCCGGATTCTGGGAGCGTCTGGATCGGCACGAACGACATCACGTCGCTGCCGGCGCATCAGCGCGGTGTCGGCATGGTGTTCCAGGACAACCAGCTGTTTCCGCACATGTCGACGATCGACAACGTGGCATACGGCCTCCGGGTCGCCGGGGTCGGCAAGGCCGAGCGGCAAGACCGTGGCTCGGCGTGGCTCGACCGCGTCGGCCTCGGTGGCTTCGAACTTCGGAACGTCACCGGGTTGTCCGGCGGCGAAGCAAAGCGCGTTGCGCTGGCGCGCACATTGGCTGCAGAGCCAAGCGTGGTCCTCCTCGACGAGCCGCTCACCGGACTCGATCGCGAGCTCCACGACCGCCTTGCGACCCAGCTGGCCAAACTCCTCGTCGAACACTCGGTTACCGCAGTTCTCGTGACTCACGATCCGGCCGAGGCCGACGTCATTGCTTCGAGGTCGGTACGAATGGATCAGATCGATGGCTGAGTACCGCGTGGTCCCGATTGCGGCTGCTGACACACACGACTTGCGGCTACGAGTCCTGCGCGACGGAGTACCGTCCAGCGCTGTCGAATGGCCTGGCGACGGGCTCGACACCACTCTGCACCTTGGCGTCATCGACGCCTGCAACACGATCGTTGCGATCTCGACGTGGCTGGCAATGCCATCACCCGATGTCACCGAGGCGGGCGTTGCCGGCGTGCAACTGCGCGGCATGGCCACCGACCCGTCGCCCGCCACTCGCGGAGCGGGCGTCGGGGCACTGCTCCTCAGCGCAGGTCTCGATGCCGCCCGCGAGCGCAACGCCGACCACGTGTGGGCGAACGCCCGGACTGCCGTTCTCGGCTTCTACACATACGCCGGTTTCGACATTATGGGCGATGAGTTCATGAGCGAAGCGACCGGGATCCTCCACCACCGAATCCTGCTGCGCCTCCGCTGACGCCCCTGCACCGAGGTGCCGTTTCCGCTTTGGCGAGAACATCGCCCACTGGTGCAACGACGACGCTCCGCTCTCGGACTGTCTGACAGCCAGGGAGGCGCCATGCCAGAACACGAATCGGTCGAGCTGCGGCGCCGGGCGCAACGCTTGCGCCATCTCGCGAGCCGCATCGAAGCAAGCCTGGTGATGTCGCTGGAACGCCATGCTGACAGCAACACATGGCGCGGCCGGCGCCCATTGCTGTGCCTCAATCTGGTACGCCACAATCAAGACCAACTGCATGCTGAAGTCGACGGGCTTCGCTGGCAGGCGTACCTCCTCGACCAGCGAGCCACTCACCTCGATCAGGCCGCTGCTCTCCTGCCGGGCAGAGCCAATTGAGCGTCGAAACCGGATATCACCCGCAACGCGTCGATGCGCTGAACTGGCACGTGCGAGCAGCCATCGGTGATCTTATGTTGATCCACAGCTCCGACCCTGCTGCAGCGCCTGCGATGCGTGCTGTCGTCCTCACTCGCCGCAACCTCGAAGATCAGTGGCTCCCGCTCATCATGGCCATCCGTGCGAGCAACGCGATGGTCACCTGGAGCTCGACGGTGCTGAGCGGTTTGGCCGACATCGCTGAGCGCTTCGGCCAGTGGCTCACCTTCGATGACCGCACAACAATCGCGAGCCGGTTCGCGACGATGAGCAATGACGACCTGTTGCACGAGCTGTACGTCGCCGGCCACCTCGACACTCGCGGCGACGGCAAGGGGTCGATCACCGAGCGCATGGAGGACGGCGCTCAGTTCTGGTCGGACGAGTTCCCCAGCCTTGCCACCGAGCTCGCACTGCGTGTTGCGATCGACGAGCCGTTCGCCGTCCGCCTCATCGACGAGATCGATCAACATCCCCTCGCCGCCGTCGCAATCGGCCACGCCGATTTTCCAATCGCTTTCAGCCAGGCAGTGCTCCCGGGCCTCCTCGATGCTGGTCGTTGGTGGAGCGGCGTGCATGTGGAGGCAATCGAGAATGCGATGTTGCACATCCTGACGACCAGCCCCTCCGCTGCACTCGACCTCCTCGGCGACAGCGCCGTGCTCGCCGCCCTCGCTGGCGCCAACACACTCGACAAGACCATTGCTCGAGGTTTCGTCAGGGCCGGCCTTTACGACGCAGTCGAAGCTGACCGGACGCGTTTGATCGATGGGTGGGGCGTGCTCGCGGACCTGACTGTGTTGGCTGATGGCGAGTTTGACGACGGCTTCCATCTCGGCCTGGCCCAGGGCGTAGCCGACTCGATGTTCGGCTACGCCGACACGTTGGCCTACGGCATCGGCGCGGGCATCGAAAACGACGCCATCCGGATTCACATCGACAGCGGGGATTCGCTCGGGGTGCTTGGCGATCGCGTTGCCGTCGCCAATCTGTTCGGGACGGTGATGCGCGACGCTGACGCCAGAGTGACGATGGGTGTCGTGCTCGGCGCCTATACCGACCGCGTGATCAACGAACTGGGGTCCTCGATGGTCGACCGTACGGGAGTGGAATCGATTGCTCGCCTGGGGCTGCTCTTGCGTGACGGGCTCAACGACGAGCAGGCGGAACTCGCACTTGCTGCGGCAGCCGAGACTGCACGGCGGCAACGGATCGGTGGCCTCATCGGTTTTGGCACTGGCTCGTGGATGTCGGCGACCGGGGTCGGTCTGATCACGCGGACCGTTGTCACTCAGGCGGTCTCACGTGCGACAGATCTCGGGTCAGAGGTTGAACCTGACGACATCGTCGACACGTCGTTCGGGTCCGTTACCTACCGCGGCATCCAACTCTCGATTCTTCGGTACGTCCACGAACATCCTGGCGCCCACACCGACCTGGCCCTCAACAACGTGTCGGCGGAAGAATGGGCCGAAGTTGCCAGACGGCTCGACGCGATCGACGACGAACCGGACGACGCCATCAGCGGTGGCCTCATCCACGACCTCGACAACTTGATCGCCAACAGCATCCCTGCGCTCGATTCGTTGTGGAGGCAGTTCGCAGGCCACGGCGACGTGACCCGTCTCAAAGAGAGCCGCGAGCGGCGAGCGGCCCAACGATGAATAGCCGTCCGACGACTCGTAGTGGCGTGTCAAGCAATGTCTGCCTTCTGGTGCATCGGTGCTCGGGTCACGCAGCAGACTCAAGTCGGCCTCGACCTGACCGAAACAGATCAGAGAACATGCCGCCGGGGCACAACCGTTGGCGAATTGCGGCGAGGAACGCGCCCACCGAATCATCGGGCACCAGGCGCGACATGAACGCTGCGGCACCCATCAAATCGACGTTTGGATCAGCGCTTCCCTGCATCCGACAATTTTCGTACATCCAGCCGAGAACCACGAGCCTTTCGCGGAGGAATTTTCAGCAGTCTCCTCGTCAGGCCCGCGCATGTCAGCTGACTCGACGCACCGAAAGAACCCGCCTCCGTCACCGTCGACTGGGTCAAGCCGGCAACCCGCTCAGACAGACCAGATGCCAACATCGCCGTTCCCCGGCAAAGACTTGGCCGGCTGCGATGTCTCCGGTGCGCGTGCCCGTGTACAGCGGTGTCGGGCGTCGCTCCTCAGAGCCCGGCGTACCACGTCGAGAGTTCGCTGCCAATCGTGTGGGGGTGTGTTTCTTGCAGGAAGTGAATGCCGTCGCCGAGGTCGACGATGTCGAGGTTCGAGAGGTTTTCTCGGCACCAGGCGACCTCGGGCTCTTTGATGGCCACCCCGTCCTTGCCATGGAAGAGAAGTTTTGGCACTTCGGTCTCAGTCAGCCACTGGCGGTAGGCCTCAACGACTGCGAAGTTGTCGGCCGGCTTGCCGTCGAGGGCCAACTCGCGGGGCCACTGGAGGATTGCTTTGCGGCTGGAAATGGTGGGGTAGGCCGAGCGGTAGTAGGCGAGCGCTGCGGGGCTGAGTTTGGCGTGGGTCAGGTCGGGCACCATCTTTTTGAGGAAGATGTTGGCAACGCTGACCATCAGCCACCCCGTGACCGGCGCACGCATCATCCGAAACGGGAGACGAAGGCTTGCGGGCATGTCGGCGAGCGACATCGTCTTGATCATGGCCTCCATGAAGGCAATGGCCTTGACGTCATCTGGGTGGTCATGAGCCCACCGGAAACCAAGCCCGGATCCCCAATCGTGAATGACGAGCGTGACGTTCGACCCGATTCCCAGGTTCTCGATGAACCCAGAGAGGTAGCGGTATTGGTCGTCGTAGCGGTATGCGATGTCGGGGTGGTCGGACTTGCCCATGCCAATCAGGTCGGGCGCAATGCACCGCCCTTGGCCACTGAGATGAGGGACGATGTTGCGCCACAGGTACGACGACATCGGGTTCCCGTGGAGGAACAGGATGGGGTCACCCTCTCCCTCGTCGATGTAGTGCATCTTGGATCCGTGCACGTCGATGTATTTCGATTCGAACGGAAAGTCTGCGGAGATCTCCTGGGTGTCATCCACGATTCGCGCCGGCCTGGTACGTGTCGGACTCGATGTAGGTCTTGAGGTTGTTCGTAGCACCTGTGCCTGCAGCCAACATTGCCTCGACTGCCTTGTTTGCTTGTTCGTTGGTCGACATCGACTCGGCAACCGTGATTCCCACCATGGCCTCAAGACTCGACGAGGCGGGACCGTCGGCGGTCACTGTCCAGGTGTTGGTGATTCTTTCGATGAAGCCCGGGATGTTCTCGGCCTCGACGGTGTAGCTCAACGTCAGGTGCTGGGCGTCGTAGGCGGTGATGCGAACATCGGTATGGCCGAGTCCTTCGATCTCGGCGACTCGGCCTCCGTGGCGGCTGCCGTTGATGCCGTCGGGCGTCGCTGGGTTCGGTCCTGACGATTTTACTCCCGGGCTCCAGGCAGCGATGTCGACGAACTCGTCGGCGAGCACCGTCCACACCTCGGCGGCGCTGGCGT
>JBLIMF010000195.1:0-4956 GCA_047638615.1 Gammaproteobacteria bacterium | reverse complement strand
GCCGACGGCTGGCTCCCGCTGTTCTTTTCCCCGAAAGAAGACGCCTGGTACCGCGATCAGCTCGATCTGGGCTTCGCCGCATCGGGCGACCCGACCAAAAAGGATCGCTTCGAGGTGACAGCGACCGTGTCGATCGTGCCAGGCGACAACGTCCAGGAATGCGCTGACATGATCCGGCCCTTCCTTGCGCTGTACGCCGGCGGCATGGGCGCGAAGGGCGCCAACTTCCACTACGAGGTGTTCGAACGGATGGGCTACGGCGACGTTGCCGACAAGGTGCAAAACCTTTACCTCGAGGGCAAGAAGGCTGAGGCTGCCGCGTCGATCCCACTCGAGATGGTCGAAGACGTCGCGCTCGTCGGCCCGGCCGGGAAGATCAAGGAAGAGTTGAGCAAGTGGGAAGACAGTTGCATCACCGAACTACTGCTCAGCGGCCCCGCAATGATGCTCCCCCACTACGCCGAACTGATCCTGGGCTGATCTTTGAGCCTGACCGGTCACACTGTGCCAGGCACAGTGTGACCGCCGTAGCCTGATAGTGATGGCTCGCCACGACGTTCTCAACATCGAAGTCGATCGGGCGTCTCACGTCGAGATCGAGTTCGAAGACGGTGTCATTGCCCGCTTCGAACTCGCACCACTTCGCCTCGCCTGCCCATGCGCCGAGTGCAACTCGCGACGGCAAAAGGATGAGCCGGTGAGTCAATCGGTCATGGAGGGCGGCCCGATCTCGATCACCGATGCTGAACTTGCCGGCGCGTGGGGCCTCAGCCTCGATTGGTCCGACGGCCACTCGACTGGAATCTACGCCTGGACCGTGATGCGGCAGTGGATGGACGAACGCGACGACGATGTCGACGAGCCGGCCGACCGCAAGGTGTTCGGGAAACCCGTCGACGGCCCCATTCGCCGCGCCGACTGACTGGCAACCCTTGGATCCGAAGCCACTTTCCGCCACGTGCCCCGATCCAATCACGCGCGGCTGGTTGCGGAACGACTGGCACGACCTGACCTTCCTGCATTGGCCGTACGAGCCAGACGCCGTCCAAGCACTGCTTCCTGACGGGCTGACCGTCGACACCTTCGACGGGAAGGCGTGGGTGTCGCTTGTCCCGTTCATGATGCGGCGGGCCGGCCCGACGTGGCTCCCGAAGCTGCCGTACGTGTCCGACTTCGAAGAAACCAACGTGCGGACCTATGTGGTTGACTCGCTCGGCAACCGGGCGGTGTGGTTCCTGTCGCTCGACTGTGTGCGACTCCCAGTTGTCTCATTCGCGAAAGTGCTGATCGGGTTTCCTTACTTCTGGGCCAACATGACGCTCTACGTCGACGGCTCGAAAATCACGTACGCGACTCAACGTCGACGCTGGCCACGATCACCTGCAGCGCTCACCAACGTGAGCATCGACGTCGGCAAGCCAATCGAGCCGACCGAACTCGACGTCTTCCTCACCGCTCGTTGGGGAACGGTGGCGAAATCATTCGGCCGGCTGTGGTTCCACGCCGTCGACCACGAACCATGGACCTTCCACGACGCGACACTCATTGCACTCGATGATTCAGCGATGACCGCCCCCGGCCTGCCAACGCCGATTGGTGGACCGATCGTCCGCTGGGCTCAGCCGGTGCACGCCCGTTTCGCTCGCCCGGTCCGCGTCTGATTCAGAGCAGCGAGATGGGGAGATCGACGTGGCGAGCCCGCAACCATTCGCCCAGCGCCTTCGCCTGCGCGTCTTGACGCGTTGACGCCGCGACGCCTTCGTCGAGGAGGTCGTGAATCACAAAGTTAAGTGAGCGGACGTTGGCCAAGCGATGGCGATCCACCTGCAATCCTGCGGTTTCGGGCAGGAGCTCCTGGAGCATCTCGGTCGTCAGCTCGCTGTCGAGCCACTCCCACGCCTCATCGGAACGGGCGAACACGCCGAGATTCGCGTCACCACCCTTGTCGCCCGACCGCGTACCGAAGACACTGCCAAGCGGAACGTGTTTTGTCACACCGAGGTCTGACCTCGGCGTGACACTGGTGTTGGCTGGGGGGACTGTCACACTTTGGTCTGACCCGAGTGTGACAGTGGATTCGATCTGGGTGGTGTCGTCGCCGAGAATCGTGACGTATTGCGGGACAAGGTCGGCCGGAACGGTTGCGGGGCGGTAGACGCCGAAGGGCGACGCTGCGCCAGGCCCGCCGCCGAGGCCGTAGTGACCAGGGATCGCGGCAAGTGCGGTGTGCACCATGGCGTCGGAGAAAACTCGGCCGACTTTGCGTTCGTCGGGATCTTTGACGGTGAGACGCCAGATTGCTGTTGCCTCTTCCTGAGTTGCAGGGTCAGGCTTGTTCGTCGGAATCACACGGCTAGTGACCGACTCGAAATCTTCCGGCCGATACGGGCAAGCGTCCCAGAATGCGGCCTTTGCCAGCTCAGCCTTCTCCGCGATGTCGAGGCCGGTGAGAGCAACGGTAAACGAGTTGCGAAAGCCGCCGAGCTCGTTCATCGCGACCTTGAGTGTCGACGGTGGTGCCTCGCCACGGGTACCCGACACCTTCACTCGGTCAGGCGCGATCTGTTCGAGTTCGACGGTGTCGAAACGCGCGGTGACGTCGGGGCCAAGGTAGGCGGGGCTCCCGATCTCGTACAGCAACTGCGACGTCACCGTGCCGACCGAGACCTGGCCACCACTGCCGTCGTGCTTGCCAATGACCGATGATCCGTCGGCGGCGATATCGGCCCATGGAAAGCCGAATCGGGCGCGTCCGCCGACTTCTTCGCGGCCTTCGATCTCGGTGAAGAACGAGTAGTTGCCACCGGTGACCTGTGCGCTGCATTCGATGAGATGACCGGCGACCACGCCACCCGCGAGCTGATCGAGGTCGGTTCGTTTCCACCCGTGGTGCCAAGCGGCCGGGCCGCAGACAACGGCCGCGTCGGTGACGCGGCCGGTAATGACAATGTCGGCCCCACGCGTCAGCGCGTCGACGATGCCGAAGCAACCGAGGTACGCGTTGGCGCTGACATAAGCATCGAGGTTGCCCAATCGTGTCACGTCGGAGGATCCGGCGAACGGTTTGAGAGCTCCGCTCGCGGCCAGTTCGTGGATGCGCGGAAGAAGGTCGTCGCCGTTCACGTAGGCGATCGTGGGATTGAGGCCGAGATTGTCGGCAACGTCCTTGACCGCTTCGGCACAGCCGTCAGGGTCGAGGCCGCCGGCGTTGGACACCACCTTGATGCCCTTCTCCATGCAGGTGCCCATGACCTGTTCCATCTGTCCGACGAACGTTCGTGCGTAACCATGCCCAGGGCGCTTTGCGCGGATACGGCTCAGGATCAGCATCGTCAGCTCGGCAAGCCAGTCGCCGGTGAGGACGTCGATCGGCCCACCCTCGACCATCTCGAGCGCGCCGCTCGGCCGGTCGCCGAAGAAGCCTGAGCAGTTGGCGATGCGGATCGGGTCAGTCATCGTGAAGGCTCCCGAGGCACGGAGTTGCGAAAGGGGCCTGACCCCATGCGCAATAGTTCATTCGATTGCCTCGAGTGCGACGAGAAGATCGCCCTGGTCGACTCGATCGCCGACAGCGAAGCGCACTTCGCCGACCGTGGCAGCTGCTGATGCGGTGATCTTGTGTTCCATCTTCATTGCCTCGACCACCATCAGGACATCGCCTTCGCCCACGGTTTGGCCGACTGCAACATGGACAGCAATGACGGTGCCGGGAAGCGGGCACACCGGGCCACCGCCGGCGTCGTCCAGCTCGTGCTCGACGAATCGGGGTAACTGGGTGAAAACAACCGAGCCCGCTGCACTACGCGTGCGGACTGCCGCGCCGTCGATGGAGACGTCGACGGCATGTCGGACGCCATCAACCTCAATCACCTCGCGGTCGTCGGTTCGGGCCAGGAGACGGACCGCAATTCGGCGGCGCTCATCGGTCGCCAGCGTCCCGTCATCGGTCGGCGTCGGCCAGGCACCGATTGACACCGACGCGGCCGATCGCGAATCGACGACGTACTCGACCTGATGGTCGGTCGCACCGTCGGTCCAGGTCTGGCGTTGGCCTTGGATTCGGAGGGTACGAAAACCGGAGGGTGCGAAACCGTGATGCTTGTCGTCTCCACGCGTTCGCCGCTCTTCGGCGAACACGGCGGCCAGCAAAAGTGCCACCCTGTCGTCGCCGACGGGGCCCCCCGGCGTGAGGACCTCAGGATGCTCACCGAGGTAAGCCGTCGGCGTTTTCGCCGCGAGAAAGTCGCGCTCTCCGAGCGTTGCGACCAGCATGTCGATATTCGTATCGACGCCCTTGACCTGCGACGTGCGAAGTGCCCGGGCGAGCAAACGAGCCGCATCGCGTCGGGTCGGTGCATATGCAATGACCTTTGCCAGGAGCGAATCGTAGTTCGGAGAAATCACCGCACCCGCACGGATGCCGGTATCGGTGCGGACATCGTCGCTGACATCGAACGCAGTGATCTCGCCGGTCGACGGCATCCAGTTCGTCGCCGGATTTTCCGCGACCACGCGCACCTCGATGGCATGGCCAGTGATTGTGACGTCGTCTTGTGAGACCGCCAACGGTTCGCCCGAGGCGACACGCAATTGCATCTCGACGAGGTCGAAGCCGGTCACTTCTTCGGTCACCGGGTGCTCGACCTGGAGCCGTGTATTGACCTCCAGGAAGTTGATCACCTGACCGTCGTCTGACTCGCCAACGAGGAACTCGACGGTGCCTGCACCGACGTACCGGACGGCGCGAGCGAGAGCGAGAGCACCCTCACAGACAGCCGCTCGCGTCGCCTCCGAAATGCCAGATGACGGGGACTCTTCGATCACCTTTTGGTTGCGCCGCTGAATCGAACATTCGCGCTCGCCGAGATGAACGACGTGGCCGTACTGGTCCCCCATGATTTGGACTTCGATGTGTCGACCGCGTTCGATGTACGGCTCGATGAACACGGCACCGTC
>JBLIMF010000194.1:0-4961 GCA_047638615.1 Gammaproteobacteria bacterium | reverse complement strand
CAGGGGTGATGCACAGCCATCAGGGGTGATGCACAGCCATCAGGGGTGATGCACAGCCTCAGTCGGTGGCCGGTGGCGCGAGCTCAACGGAACACGAGAGCTCGGCGCCTTCGACCACGGTGACTGTTGCAATCGATCCGGCGTCGCAAAGGTCGGCTTGGCCAGCAGCGAACGAGGCGTGCAGATGAGCTGGTGCGGCCACGGTCAGCGACTCGACGGCTGCCTTCTGGCTCTGCTTTGCCTCCGTCTTCGAGCGACGCACGTGTTGGAGCGTGTCGATGGCAACGTCGATAAGCATGGGGTTGCCATCGAGCTTGCTCGGCACCGGCCAGGCAGCTGCGTGCACGGAGGTGTCATTCCACCAGCTCCATGACTCTTCAGTGGCAAACGGCAACATTGGTGCGAACAAGCGCTGAATCGAGCTGAGTGCCTCACGGAGCGCCCGCAGAGCCGAGGTGGCCTGTGCTTCACCCTGGGAGTTGTAGGCACGACCCTTGACCAGCTCGACGTAGTTGTCGCAGAACCACCAGAAGAATGACTCGGTGCGTTCGAGGGCCCGGGCGTAGTCGAATGCTTTGAAGCCTGCGGTGGCGTCGGCAATCGTGTCGTCGAGCTTGGCAAGCATCGACCGGTCGACAGCGTCACTTACCGCGTCGGCGAGTGGCATCGACATGTCGGGCTCGGGGAACGTCAAGACGAACTTGCTGACGTTGAGCAGCTTGTTGGCGAGCTTGCGCCCGACCTTCATTTGGTCTTCGCTGAATGTGGTGTCGACACCCGGCCGGCCGGAGGCTGCCCAGTAGCGGACGGCGTCGGTGCCGAACTGTTCGAGCATGCCGTCGGGGGTTTGGGCGTTGCCGCTCGACTTGCCCATCTTCTTACGATCCGGATCGAGGATCCACCCACTGAGCGCTGCGTGCTTCCACGGCGCCACACCGTGTTCGTGGTGGCTGCGCGTCATGGTCGAAAAGAGCCAGGTGCGAATGATGTCGTGGCCCTGCGGCCGCATGTCGAACGGGAAGATCTGGTCGAATAGATCGGCGTCGGCGCTTTCGGCCGGCTCGTTCCAGCGGCCAGCAATCTGGGGCGTGAGCGACGACGTGGCCCACGTGTCGAAGATGTCGGGGTCGCCAGCAAAGCCACCGGGCTGATTGCGCTGGTCGGCAGTGAAGCCGGCAGGGACGTCGATCGACGGGTCGACAGGCAGGTCGGCTTCGTCAGGCACGAGCGGCGTGTCATAGATGGGCTCGCCCGCATCGTTGAGGCGATACCAGACGGGGATCGGCACGCCAAAGAAACGCTGGCGGCTGACGAGCCAGTCGCTGTTGAGGCCGTCGACCCAGTTCTCGTAGCGGTGGCGCATGTGTTCGGGGTGCCAGGTCACGTCGCCGCTGCGGGCAACTAATGCGGCGCGCAGGTCGGCGTCTTTGCCGCCGTTGCGAATGTACCACTGGCGCGAAGTGACGATCTCGAGTGGTCGATCGCCCTTCTCGTAGAACTTGACCTGATGCAAAATGGGGCGTGGTTCGCCGACGAGGATGTTCTGCTCGATGAGCTGCTCGACGACGGCCTTTTGTGCCTGGTTCGGGTACTTGCCGGCGATCAAGGCGTAGGCGTCGGGGTCGACACCGTGCGGTGCGTCGGGCAGCACGCGGCCATCGCGGCCGATGATGGCGCGCATCTCGAGGCTCAGTTCGCGCCACCACGTGACGTCGGTGGTGTCGCCGAACGTGCAGATCATGGCGATACCGGTGCCCTTGTCGGGTTGCGCCAGCTCGTGTGCTCGGACTTCGACCTCTTGGCCGTAGAGCGGCACGATCACCTTGGTGCCGAAGAGCGGCTTGTACCGCTCGTCGTCAGGGTGTGCAACCAGCGACACGCAGGCCGCGAGCAGCTCGGGGCGGGTGGTGTCGATTTCGATGGAGCCCGAACCGTCAGCCGGTCCATCAACTCGCTGGAACGGAATCTTGTGGTAAGCGGCGGGGCGTTCCTTGTCGGTCAACTCGGCCTGGGCGACTGCGGTTCGGAAGTCGATGTCCCAGAGGGTGGGCGCCTCCTGGGTGTAGGCCTCGCCGCGGGCGACGTTGCGCAGGAAGGCGCGCTGGCTGATACGGCGTGAGCGCTCGTCGATCGTTGCGTACTTGAGTTTCCAGTCGACACTCAGGCCGAGCCGACGGAAAAGCTGCTCGAAGAGTTCTTCGTCGATGACAACAAGTTCGTCACAGAGCTCGAGGAAGTTGGGCCGCGAGATCGGGATGGATTGGTGCTTCTTCGGCGGGTCGCCGCGGAACGGCGGTTCGAACCCTTCGGTGTAGGGCTGGCTCGGATCGCAGCGGACGCCGTAGTAGGCCTGGACGCGGCGTTCGGTGGGCAGGCCGTTGTCGTCCCAACCCATCGGGTAGAAGACGGCCTTGCCGGTCATCCGCTGGTAGCGGGCGATGGTGTCGGTGTGGGTGTAGCTGAACACGTGGCCGACGTGCAAGGAACCGCTGACAGTCGGTGGGGGCGTGTCGATCGAGAAGACGTTGTCCCGGACTGCTGACTGGTCGAAGGTGTACGTGCCGTCGGTGTCCCACTGGGCTGCCCAGCGTTCTTCGATGCCGTCGAGTGTCGGCTTGTCAGGGAGTTGCGCCATAAGGGTCCCAGGCTATCCGTCGGCCCGCCGGGGTCGCCTGCCTGATTCGCGCCAACGGAGGCCTCCTCCCAAGGGGTCGCTGATCGGCGGAAACGCGCTGTGAGTGAGCGCTGGGGCGGGTCGTAGAGTTGACCGGGTGCTGCATCTCTATGACACCGTGTCCCGCTCTGTGCGTGAACTGGCTTTGCGTGAGCCGGGCAAGGCCAGCATTTACCTGTGTGGGCCGACCGTGTACGGTCCTGCGCACCTCGGCCACGGCCGTGCGACGCTGAGTTACGACATTCTTCGCCGCTACCTCGAGTGGGGCGGCCTTGACGTTCGATTGGTCTCGAACATCACTGACATCGAAGACAAGATCGTCCAACGCGCCGTGCGTGAAGGTCGTGCCTGGAAAGACATCACCACTAAATGTGAGGCGATGTGGTTCGAGGCGATGGACGGCATCAACGTCAAGCGCCCGACCGACGTGCCCCGTGCGACCGAATACGTCGACGAGATGGTCGAGATGATCGGTCAGCTGATCGCCGCCGACAAGGCATACACGACCGACGATGGCGTCTACATGGACGTCGAATCAGTCGACGACTACGGGTTGCTGGCGCTGCAGACGCTCGACGACATGCGGACTGGCGGTGGTGATCGCGAAGTAGTTGGCGCCGCGCAGAAGCGGCATCCGTCCGACTTCGCGCTGTGGAAGTTCAAGGCCGACGAGCCGACCGAGAGCGATCCGGCATGGCCATCACCATGGGGAGCGGGCCGACCGGGCTGGCACAGCGAATGCGTCGTCATGAGCCTCGACCTGCTTGGTGAGGGCTTTGACCTGCACTGCGGCGGCCAGGACCTGCGCTTTCCGCATCACGAGAACGAGCGGGCGCAGGCCGTCGCACTCGGCAAGACCTTCGCCAACCATTGGATGCATCATGCGTTCGTCGTCGATGCTGAGGGCGAGAAGATGTCGAAGTCGATCGGCAACGTGTCGAACCTGCTCGATCTGATCGAGCACTACGATCCGCGCGCGTATCGACTTGTGCTGCTCCAGTCGCACTATCGAAGCCCTGTCAAGCTTGGCCAGGCGATGATCGATGCTGCCGTCAGGGCGCTCGCAGGCCTCGATGGATTCGCAGCCCGCACCGCCGACGTGTCAGGCGAGGTCGACGTCGCGACGATCGATGCGTTCCGTGCAGCGATGGACGACGACCTCGATACGCCGAAGGCAATGGCACTGGTGTTTGACACGGTGCGCAAAGTCAATGTCGGCATGGAGGCCGGCTCCGATGTGTCGAGCCTCGTCGCTGCGGTCAACGAAATCTGTGCTGCTGTCGGCCTCGAACTGTCAGCTGGCTCTGACGTGCCGGAGGACATCGCCGCTCAGGCTGCTGCTCTCGATCAGGCTCGTACCGACAAGGACTACGCCGCTGCCGATGCGATCCGCGATGCGCTTCAATCCGAGGGCTGGATTGTCGAGACTACGAAGGATGGAACGTCCGTCCGTCGCTGACGTTGATGAATAACGCGTTTCTGGCCTCGCTTTGACAGAGGCCAATGTGGTGGTCTGGTCGAATGGATGACGGTCGCGCTTACGGAAGAACAGTTGGTGTGTCGGATGCCGACTTGTATCAGACGGGCGCAGGAACCCCATCGGGTGAGTTGTTGCGGAGGTACTGGCAGCCGGTGGCACTGTCGACCGAGGCGACCGAGATCCCGCGCAACGTTCGCCTGCTCGGTGAAGACCTCGTGCTCTATCGTTCGCTCGACGGCAACCCTGGCCTGCTTGAACCTCGGTGCTGTCATCGAGGCACGAGCCTCTTCTACGGGCGAGTCGAAGAAGACTGCATCCGCTGTCCGTATCACGGCTGGGCATTCACTGCCGACGGCATCTGCACCGATCAACCGTGTGAGCCCGACCGAGGTCGGAATCGTGAGAAGTATCGGCAACCTTGGTATCCGCTCCACGAATTCGGCGGGGTGATTTTCACGTACATGGGCCCGCCGGATAAGCAGCCGGCATTCGCGCGCTACGACGTCTTCGAGGATCTTGGTGACGACGAAGAGTTGCACGTCGTCGACCACTTCGCGTTCGGTGGACCGAACGTGGCGCCGTGCAATTGGTTCCAGACACACGAGAACGTGATGGATCCGTATCACGTGTTCATTCTGCACAACGCGATGAGCGGCCCCCAGTTCGACCCCCGTCTGGAGATCTGGCCCGATATCGACTGGCAGTTGCACGACGGCGGAGTGACGTCGTCGCAGGACCGGGTGCTCGACGACGGTACGACGCTCCATCGGGTGACCGAGACGCGTTTTCCGAACGTGCGCGTCGTCG
>JBLIMF010000193.1:0-4971 GCA_047638615.1 Gammaproteobacteria bacterium | reverse complement strand
CCCCCCCCGATGGCGAGTTGGCATCGTTTCGACCTCGTCAACTCGGCGTCCGCCATGAGGCTGATGGCGCACCGAACGCCGGCATGGACCGAGCCGCACGTCGCAGTTCTCGATCAACTCATTGAACGCCACACGGGCTGGTGGTCAGCAGCTGATTGGCTCACTCAATTCGGACGCGATCCCGACCAGGCCGATTATCCCGACCTGTATCGCCTCTTCATTCCGCCTGAGCTCTAGGGCAAGTACGACGCCCCGGGCTGGACCACCAACGGCGTTGAGCCGTATGGCGTGCAGATGGACTCGGTCTGAGGCTGCACGACGAATGACACGGCACCGACCACGCGGCAGCAACATTTGATCCGTGGTGAACGTACGTCCGCAAGCACTACCTCGATCTTGAGGCCGACGTTGACCCCACGATGACGACCCTGTATTACGAACCTGTACTACGACCCAGTGCTCGATGCCCACGATCGCGTGTCAGCGGCCGTCGACACATCATTTGAACCAACATGGGATATTTCAACGGGTGAGTTCACCTGGGGTATGGGCCTCGGCGAGACGCTCCGGCTGACCATAGATCCCCCTGAGCCCAATCCAAATGCATGGACAGAGTTCCGAATCGTTGGTGTCGAATCGCAGACCTGGGGGCACTGGCATTGAGGGAGTCACGACCGAGGTGCGGAGCAACTCAGTTGTCGTGCGGCTTCCGCTTGTTGCCGGTGACCTTGAATTCGCCCCGAGCAGTTACCGACATCTCCTCAGCCCACATGGCTCACCGAAGCCTTCGGCTTGGGTTTCTGCGCCGCGACAGGCCCAGCCGCTGAACAGGCTCAGACGGCCTTGAGGTCGGCCATGATCCCGGCCCAGCGGTCGGGATCGCTTGCAGATGGGGCATAGAAGCTCAGCCGCTGGATCACGTCGCTGTAGCGCGACCCGAGCTCGGCTGCGATGGTTTCGGGCTCGCCGACCACGGCGAACGTGTTGAGGATCTCGTCATCGATGAGCGTGCCCATCTTGTCCCATTGGCCCTGCTTCGACAGCGCGTTGAGCTCGTCTTGCAGACCACCCCAGCCGTGCATGTCGAGCACGGGCCGGTACGCCGGTGTCGAGCCGTAGAACGCGATCTGTTTCCGAGTGGCCATGGCGGCTTTCTCGATCTCTTCGTCGTTGTTGCCGGTGACAACGAATGACGGGCCGACGATCTCGAAGCCTTCCATGGTTTTCCCGGCTTTCTCTCGGCCACGCTGCAATGCGGGGATGGTGACTTCGCGCAGGTACTTCTCGGTGGTGAACCCGTGGCAGATGAAACCGTCGAATGTCTCACCGGCGACTTCGGTCATCAGCGGGCCGACGCCAGCCAGGAACATCTTTGGCGGGCCAAAACCTTCGAGGTCAGAAGCAGCCGGGGAGAACATCGGCGTCATCAATGTGTGCTGGTAGAATTCGCCTCGGAACTCGAGCTTTTCGCCCGTCAGCCACGTGCTCCAGATGGCACGAATAGCCAAGGCCATCTCACGCATTCGAGCGGCAGGTTTGCTCCACTCCATCGAGAAACGCTTCTCGATGTGCGGCTTGATCTGGCTGCCGAGGCCAAGCACGAAGCGGCCCTTTGAGTACGCCTGCAGGTCCCAGGCCGTGTTGGCAAGTGTCATTGGTGAGCGGGAAAACGCGACGGCAATCGACGTCCCGATTTCCAGCTCTTCGGTGTGCTCGGCTGCCAGGAGAAGCGGCATGAACGGATCGTGTGCCAATTCGGCGGTCCAAGCGCCTGCGTAGCCAGATGCTTCAACTTCTTTGGCCTGGCTCGCCACTTTGGTCAGGTCAGTTCCGATGTTGCCGTCGATCTTCATGAACCGAAGGTACAACGCAAGGACAACTCGATTTCAGTCGCAGATCAGTCTTGATCGCGGAAGAACTCTTGGATCTCCGCTGCGATCTCGTCGCCGGACTTCATCCGCATTTCGGCGGCAGCACTCGCAGCATCGGCGTCGTCTTCGACAGCGGCGTCGTGGAGCGCTTCGAGTTGGCGAATCATGTTCTGGTGATCGCTGTTCTCGGCGACCATCTGGTCGATGCGCTGCCGTTGGATGCCGACCTCGTTGCGAAGTTCGGCACCGACGATTTTGACGCCGGTGGCTTCCTCGAGCCCATCGAGCAGTGCTGCTGAGGCAGCGGGATACGACATAGCCGAGACGTAGTGCGGAACCTGCGCCCAGATACCGAGCGCCGGAATTTTGCGATCGTGCATGGTGTGCTCGAGCGCAGCAGCCATGCCGGCTGGCACATCGACGGAACTCCGGGCGAACGACACGCTCGCGAGGACTTCGGTCGACGGAGACGAGCACGACAGCCGCGCGTCGCGCGTGTGTGGGGCCGCAAACGGGTAAGCGCCGAAGCCGATCATCTGCGTGACGCCGAACTCCATGGCGATGTCACCCACCGCTTTTGCGAACCGTCGCCAGTTCATGTCGGGCTCGGGGCCGCTGAGTACGAGGATGTCTCGGCCGCCAGGCGATTGCCCAGCCGTGAGTTCGATGTGGTGCCAACGGAGGTTTGTGTTCACACCGTCGCGGAGTTCCATCGTTGGGCGGCGGGCGCGATAGTCGACGAAGGTGTCGTCGTCGAAACGAATCAACGGCGAAGTCTCGCACTCGTTGATCACGGCCTGGACTGCCCCTGAGGCTGCGCCAGCCGCGTCAATCCAGCCGGTCATCATCACCAGCAGGACCGGTTCGTGCAGCATCGAGTCGTCGGTGAGTAGTTCGTAGTCGCCGTCGATCATGGGTACAAGAATACCCAGGCATTGACGTGCCCGCAGACTCAGCGCAGCGGTGACGTTCGGCGGTGATGCACAGAGTGCGTGGGCGCGGTTCATGGAGTTCAGCGGGCGAGGCAACTCGAGAGAGGCGTGTTGGGGCGGACGGGTATCGTGGGGTCATGGTTGCCATTGACATCACCGACGAAATATTCGAAGCCGAAGTCATCGAGAAGTCCAGCAAGGTCACCGTGGTCGTTGACCTCTGGGCGCCCTGGTGCGGGCCGTGTAAGACACTTGGCCCGATTATCGAGAAGGTGATCGACGCGACCGGCGGCAAGGTCATCCTGGCCAAGGTGAACATCGATGAGAACCCGGCCATCGGCCAGGCCTTCAAGGTGCAGTCGATTCCCGCGGTATATGCACTGAAAGATGGCGCGGTTGTCAACGGCTTTACGGGTGCCCTTCCCGAGCATGAGATTCAAGCCTTTGTCGATGCGCTGCTGCCGTCGGAAGACGAGCTGGCTCTCGAAGATCTGATTGCTGCCGGAGACGAAGCCAGCCTTGGCCTCGCACTGCAGATGGAGCCTGCCAACGAAGAGGCGATCGGCACCCTCGGCGAACTTTTGGTTGCTGCTGGCCGGCCCGATGAAGCCTTGGCGCTGATCGAACGGATCCCTGCGAACGACCGGACCCGCAGGATCGCGGCAACTGCACGGGTTGGCGAATCGCCGACCGACGACTACGACACGCAGCTCACTGCGCTCCTCGAGTCGGTCAAAACAGACGACGACGCACGACAGAAGTTCGTCGACATCCTCGAACTGATGGGAGCCGAAGACCCCCGCACCGCTGCCTATCGCCGCAAGCTGACCACACGGCTGTACTGAAAACGAGGTGGGCCACGAAGTGGTCTGCAGGCGTTATCATCTCCGCTACCGACTTCCCCCTGATGTAAAGAACCTCGCTCCAGCGTGGTTCCTGACGGTCGAGGAGGTCGATCGTGGAGGAAGTTTTTCGTCCCGAGCCGGCACGCAATATTTCCGAGCGGGCACAGGCCTGGATTGGCTGGTTCGGGCTCAGCCGTCTGATTGCGTCGGCAGTCGCTGTGGTGATCGTCTGCGGCGGTGCGTACTGGCTGGTCCGCACCCCGCCACCCCCGAGTGAGGCGGTATTGCCCCGTGTTGCAGCAGCGGGTTCGCCCGTGTCGACGCTTCCGGTGCCGACGGTGGTCGCTTCGGAGGTAACGGCGTTGCCGATATTAGGCGTCACCGTTCATGTGGCTGGCTCGGTGCTGACACCGGGTGTCTATGCGTTGGACAGCGGCGCGCGCGTGCACGAGGCGATCGATCAGGCCGGTGGCATCACCGGTGACGCTGACGTCGACATGTTGAACCTTGCAGCGCCGCTTGCGGACGGAAGCCGGATCTACGTACCGGCCGTCGGTGAGGAGGTGTCAGCCGCAGCTCTCATCGACGTGCCGATTGTCGAAGGTGCCGTCGATACATCGCCCGTTGGCCCGATTGATGTCAATCTGGCCACCGCAGCCGAGTTGGATGGCCTCCCGGGCGTGGGCCCAGCGACATCAACGGCGATCGTCACCGAACGTCAGCGCAACGGCCCATTCCTCAGCGTCGACGATCTGGAACGCGTCCCGGGCATTGGCCCCGCCAAGCTCGCATCGATTCGCGACATGGTGACGGTGTGAAGTTTAGAACAGGGCTTCGCCGAGCGAAATGGTGGCAACGCCGAGCGCGATGCCTGCGCCAACCCAAATGCCAGCAGCCATCCAGAAGTAGTGGCGCCAGTAGTCGCTCCACGCGGCCAGCGGGTTGCGGGTCGCCCGCCTCGATGCGAGGAACCCGACGAGCACCCAGGCCACAGCCGACGCGGCGACAGCGGCCGGATAGATCGAGCGATCACCGAACGGGGCGCCGGCAACCAACAATCCTGGTGCAGCAACCACACCACCAATCAGGCCGACGGCACCGCTCCATGCAGCGTCTGACAAGTGCAGTGCAGCGTACGAAGCACTCCCGATCAGTGCAGGAAACAACAATCCGAGCAATGGCCCCCAGGAGCGAATACGGGTGCGATACCAGCGTGGGCCGTCGATGAGCGGCGCGTCCCGGCGGCGTTCGGCGGACTCTCGTGGAGGTGCGGACATCGATGAGCTCACTGCTCTTCAATCGTACGGCAACGACACTGCTGAT
>JBLIMF010000192.1:0-5015 GCA_047638615.1 Gammaproteobacteria bacterium | reverse complement strand
TCCAACTCGTTGCCATCGGTGGCATCGGCATTGGGGCCGGGGCACTCATCGTGTCGGGCTTGGGTGCTGGATCAGGGGAGTTGCTGGCCGCGGCTGCATCTGACCGTGTCGGACGCCCGGAGTCGCTCGTTCGCCCGATGTTCGAGGCGACCTGGATTATCGTCGGGGTTGCTCTCGGTGGCCCTGCCGGCCTCGGCACCGTGCTGGTCGCAGTGTTCGTTGGGCCGTCAGTGGCCCGGGGTTACGGACTGGTTGACCGTCTTGCGGCTCGGTCCGTGCAGCGGCTGACGAATACTCACGAGGCGATCGTCGCCCGCGAGCTGCAGCACTCCTGACCAACCGAGTCAGGAGCGCAGGCGTTGCCAGGCAGCAGACACGCGCTGACGGAGGCGACCGAAGATGGTCGACTTGGCCCGTCCGGATTCACCGATTTCGCCGACCGGGTCGGCCGGTGCGAGGTGGATGATGCTGGGCGGTGCCCACCAGGTGATCTTGTACACCGTTGGAGCCGCCCACACGTTGCTTCGACGGACCGTGGCGACCGAAGGCGATGGCCAAGGCGACCACACCGGTCTGATAGCGGACTCGGGCGCGCGGTCCCAGGTCAATGCGCTGGGGGCAGGAAGGAGATGAAATGGCGTGCTCACTTGTTAGTTAGTTTCACACACGAGTCTCTGTCAGGCGCGGATCCTCCGTTGCCTCAATGCCGGGGCGGGTGGCTGCCGTCTCAAGAGTGAAAATCGAGACCGGCAAACTCGCCCGATGAGCGCCAGTCGGCGATGTACTCAAAATAGGCGGTCGGGCCTTCGGGGAAACCAAGCCGGTTGACCATGTCGCCAGGGCCCGCCTCTTGGCCTTCGTTGTTGTAGTAGCCCGGCGTGCAGTCAGGATTGCCAGCAAATTGCCGACCGCCGTTGATCAGTCGCTGCATCCAAGCAGCTTCCGCTTCGGGAGTCACTTCCACCTGCTTGGCACCGATGTCAATGGCGTGCTTCACAATCGAGGCGATGGTGTTGCCGCGCTCGATGAGGTTGTGAGGGATGTTCGAAATCAGGTTGGCGCCGTGAGTGGGCTGCACCATGAAGAGATTGGGGAAGCCCTGCATGTGGATGCCGTGGAGCGACGACATACCGTTGGCCCAGTATTCGCTGAGCGTCAGACCGTCGCGGCCGACGGTCTCGAAGCCCGAGCGGCGGGCGTACTCGGTGCCGACTTCGAAACCAGACGCGTAAATCAGGCAGTCAAGCTCGTAGTGCTCGCCGTTGACCCAGAGGCCGGTCTCATCGATGCGTTCGACGCCCTTGCCGTCGGTGTCGATCAGGTGGGTTCCCGGTTCGTTGTAGGCGAGGAGGTACTCGTCATGAAAGCATGGACGCTTGCACAGCTGGCGATACCACGGCTTCAGCTTCTCGGCGGTGATCTCGTCGTCGACAACCTGATCGACGCGGGCGCGAACCTCGGTCATCTTTTCGTCGTCGCTGTCGTGGTACGCCCGCTCCATTGCCGCGGGCGTGAACTCTGGCGGGTCAGCAGAAAACAGCTTGTCGCGGATCCGCTTGCTGATGTCGGTCCATCCGTCTTTGACCAAGTCTTCGTCGACGAAGCCACCGGTCTGGAGTGTGGTGAAGTTGACCAGCCAGCGTTGTTGCCAGCCAGGTTCGAGGGTGTCGAACCACTCGGGGTCGATCGAATGGTTGTTACGGACGTCAATCGAAGATGGTGTGCGTTGGAAGACGAACAGTTCTTTTGCAGCGCGGGCGAGGTGCGGGATGCACTGCACCGAGGTGGCGCCTGTGCCAATGATGCCAACCCGCTTGTTGGCGAGACCGTCGAGCGGAGCGCCAGCAGGGTCGCCGCCTGTGTACTCGTAGTCCCAGCGGCTGGTGTGGAAAGTGTGACCGCCGAATGTGTCGATCCCGGGGATTCCGGGGAGCTTCGGACGGTGCAGAGGGCCGGTGCCCATGGCGATGAACTTGGCGCGCATCTCGTCGCCGCGGTTCGTTTTGATAATCCAGCGACTTGCCGCTTCATCCCAATCGACCGAGGTGACCTCGGTCGAAAAGATTGCTTTCTCGTAGAGGTCGAAGTGCTCGCCGATCCGGCGGCAGTGCTCGAGAATCTCGGGGCCCTTGCAGTACTTTTCGCTCGGCATGTGGCCGGTCTCTTCAAGGAGCGGCATGTAGACGAATGAGGCGGTATCGCACTGGGCGCCGGGGTACCGGTTCCAATACCAGGTGCCGCCGAAGTCGCCGCCCTTCTCGATGATCCGGATGTCGTCGACGCCGGCCTGGCGCATCTTGGCGCCGGCGAGGAGCCCGGCGAAACCGCCCCCGATGAAGGCGAATGTCACGTCGTCATAGAGCGGTTCGCGCTCGATCGGTTCGACGTACGGATCTTCGAGGTACTTGGCGAACTGACCCGTTAGGTCGACGTACTGCTCGTTGCCATCGCTCCTGAGCCGTTTGTCGCGCTCTTTGAGGTACTTGGAACGCAACGCATTTTTATCCATCACTACATCTGCCGACATTGTTGCAGAGTACAAGTGTTTACTGGATCGGGCTCAGACGGAACCCGGCCTGGTTTGCGCGGCCGGCCAGACAAC
Organism: Gammaproteobacteria bacterium; assembly: GCA_047638615.1. Classification (GTDB taxonomy): domain Bacteria; phylum Actinomycetota; class Acidimicrobiia; order Acidimicrobiales; family Ilumatobacteraceae; genus Ilumatobacter_A. The sequence goes on along the minus strand of JBLIMF010000192.1, from coordinate 2,413 downwards.
CAGCAAGTACAGTCCACGCCGTTATGGACACTGTTCAGCGAGATCCTGCTATCGAGTCGCTCAGCGTCTTCGACATGCTCAAAATCGGTGTCGGCCCGTCGAGTTCGCACACCCTCGGCCCGTGGCGAGCGGTCCAGCGGTGGCTCAGCGAACTCGCTGAGGAATTGGCTGCTGAGTCGCTCGGGCTGCACGACGTCGAGCACATTCGCGTCCATCTTTACGGATCGTTGGCCCTGACAGGTAAGGGCCACGCCACGGACCAGGCGATTGCGCTCGCGCTCCTCGGTCACCAGCCGGAAACGGTCGACGTCGCGGCGATCGCCGCGCACGTCCACGGCCTGGCCCGAGCGGGAACGATCGAACTGATTCCTGGCTACACCGCTCGATTCGAGATGGCGAACGACATCGTCTTCCACATCGATGCGCGGTTGCCGGGGCACGCGAACGGCATGACCTGTGAAGCCACCATCGCGGGCGAACCCCGGTCGGCGTCGTACTACTCAGTTGGCGGCGGGTTCGTCGTCGGCGCCGACGAGATCCCCGGCGCCAAGAACTTTCTTGCACTCCCGCATCCAGCGCAGAGCCCCGACGACCTGCTCGATCACTGCACCACCCGCGGTTGCCGGATCGCCGATGTTGTGTGGACCAACGAACAGGAGTGGAGGTCGGTCGACGAAATTCGCACCGGGCTCAGCGACATTTGGGCAGTGATGCTCGAAGGCGTCTACCGCGGTTGCCACACCGACGGCATGCTGCCGGGTGGGCTTGATGTCCGGCGGCGCGCCGCGCCGCTCAGTCGACGGTTGCTCGGCGGCGACGATGCCCCGACATCGGGCGAATGGGTTGAGTTGATTCAGCGTCGCGATTTCCGTTTCGCCGAAATTTTGCAGTGGGTCAGCACGTTCGCGATGGCAGTGAACGAAGAGAATGCCGACCTTGGTCGAGTTGTCACGGCGCCGACTAACGGTGCAGCGGGCGTCATCCCAGCAGTACTGCTTTACCACGTGTGCTTTTCGGAGCAGCCGGTCACCGAGTCGGGGATCATCGACTTCCTGCTTGTCGCCGGTGAGGTCGGCACGCTCTTCAAGAAGGGCGCCACGATCTCGGCAGCGATGGGAGGCTGCCAGGCTGAAGTTGGCGTTTCGAGCGCGATGGCGGCGGCGGCGCTGGCAGAAGCACTCGGTGGCACGGTCGAGCAGGCCCTGATGGCGGCTGAAATCGCGATGGAACATCACCTCGGCTTGACGTGTGACCCGGTCGGCGGCCTCGTGCAGGTGCCATGCATCGAGCGCAACACGATGGGCGCGGTGAAGGCAATCAACGCCGCTGAATTGGCCGTGGCAAGTAACCCGGCAGATGCTCGCGTGTCGCTCGCCGAAGTGATCAAGACCCTGCGCGAGACTGCTGAGGACATGTCCGATCGCTACAAAGAGACCAGCCAGGCTGGCCTGGCGGTCAACGTGTCGGTGCGCGTTCCCGAATGCTGATCAGGCCAGAGCGGCGATGCTGCGGTGTCGTGGTGGTAGCTGACGATCAAGCCGAGCACGACTGATGACCAGTCGAACAGCACCGCAACAGCCATTGCCACCGGAATGCGCCTGACGATCAGGACAACGGAGGCTGGGGGAGCGACGAGGAACCCGAACACGAGCAGGGTCCCCACGACGCGGAAGCTCGATACAACCGATAGGGCAAGCAAGGTGGGCAGTGCTGCGTGGGCCCGGCCCGGCCGTAGCCCGAGTGTTTCGGCCTTGTCGCGGTTGACCGCGAGCGCGAGGAACGAGCGGTGCCCCGCAACGAGCCCGATGACGGTAATGACGAGGGCGACGATGCCGAGGCGGATCTCGTCGCTCCGAACGCCGAGGACGTCCCTGAAAGAAAGCCGGTGAGGTCGCCGGTGAAGGTCGGCTCCCGGATCACGACGCCGAGTGCGAGCATCCCGACGAAGAGCAGGCCGATGTCGGTGAGTGCCGCGAACATGAGCCGAGTGCGTCAGCGGTCAGTTGAGCGTTTGTTGCCATCATGCTGATGTACGTGTCGGCGTCACTGCCAGGTTCGCCGAGGCTCTCGGTGTACAGCTCGATCACTAGCGGTCGCACTGTGTCAGGCACCGTGTGACCGGTTCTGCAACAGGTGCTGCAGAGGCCGTAGAGGTCGACGGTGTGGTGCGTTGTGACGAAGCCTTCGGCCTCGGCGAGTCGGTCGTTGCCTGCCCGTTCAAGTTCGCTCGCCGCCACCATGCAGTGAGAATGGTACCCAATATCTGAGAATGGGCCCAGTTCGCTTCCAGCCGAGTCGTGCTGCTCTAGCATCCGCCGGATGGATGCTGGTGTGAGCGGGCTGCGGGTAATTGTGACGGCAGGGGCTGCCGGCATCGGACGTGCGATTGCCGAGGAGTTTGCCGATGACGGCG
>JBLIMF010000191.1:0-5044 GCA_047638615.1 Gammaproteobacteria bacterium | reverse complement strand
AAGTGGTCTTCCGGCAGAACGGGCAGATGGTGTTCCGTGAGGTCTGCCCGATGGTCGTTCAACACATCACGACGCACCTCGGCGAGCTCGATCTCGACGCTGCGGCGGTTCGACGATTCTGGTTGCACCAAGCAAATCTCAAGATGAACCAGTTGATCGCAAAGGGCGTGCTTGGCCGAGTTCCCGACAACGATGAAGCTCCGGTGATTCTCAACGAGTACGCCAATACGAGCTCGGCCGGTTCGGTCATCGCATTTCACAAGCATCGGGCCGACCTTGGGGCGGGCCAAATCGGCGTGATCTGTTCGTTTGGCGCTGGCTATTCGGTCGGCAGCGTCATCGTTCGCAAATCCTGACGTGCGCGACCGGTGACGTTCCTCCCGCAGAAGAAGCGATCGAATGGTGCAGGCTGGCACATTAAAGTGAATCTGGTAGGCAACAGTTTCTTGTTTGCGGTCGGTGTAGTGCTGGTCGGGGTCGTCGCTGGCATCGCTGTGAACGATGGTGACGAGGCCTGGCTGGCTTCGGCAGGCTGGCGAGTGAACGGTGACGCGGCGCTGCCTGTACTCACCGCCAGCCCGACCGCGCGATTCACCTCCGGAGGGGCGTTTGGCACCCATGCCTGAGCACCATCCCTGACACGGCACGCCAGCAAGGTCAAACTGATCTGATGCCCGAAGCCAATGCCGCCGTGGTCGCCGAAGGCCTGGTCAAGACGTTTGGATCGACCCGTGCCGTCGACGGTGTCGATCTCGTGGTTCCACGTGGTGTGATCTATGGGCTGCTTGGTCCCAACGGTGCCGGCAAGACCACGGTTGTCCGCCTGCTGACCACGCTGCTCCGCCCCGACGGTGGGCGAGCCACCGTCGACGGCCTTGACGTGGCAACGCAGCCCGCGGCGGTGCGTGCACGAATCGGGCTGACCGGTCAGTACGCGGCGGTCGAAGAACGACTCACGGCGCGGGAAAACCTCGACCTGATCGGTCGGCTGTATCACCTGGGTCGGCGCGACGTCACTGCCCGCGGAACCGACCTCCTCGAACGGTTCGACTTGGTCGATGCTGCCGACAGAGTGGTGAAGGGCTATTCGGGCGGAATGCGTCGGCGGCTCGATATCGCCATGAGCCTGATCGCGCGCCCGTCGGTGCTGTTCCTCGACGAGCCGACCACGGGCCTCGATCCGAGAAGCCGCCTGGCGATGTGGGCGCTGATCGAAGAGCTGGAGCATGACGGGACGACGGTCCTGCTGACCACCCAATACCTCGACGAAGCGGATCGGCTTGCTCAGAAGATCATCGTCATCGACACGGGCAAGGTCATTGCCAACGGAACCTCCGACGAGTTGAAGGATCAGATTGGTGGTGACCGTCTGTCGGTCACGATCGCCCGATCAGAAAATCTGCAAAGCGCCGTCGAAGCGCTCCGGCCACTCACAACCGGCGATATCGAGATCGATGATCACGGGACGCAGCTCCAGGCAGCTGTCCGATCCGGCGACCGGACGGTACCGCGTGCCATCCGTGCGCTCGACGATGCCGGCGTCGACGTCCTCGACGTCGAGGTACGGCGGCCCACGCTCGACGACGTGTTTCTCACGCTCACCGGTAAGCATGCAGCGGCGGCCGACCGCCCCGATTCGGAAGGTGCTGCATGACCGACGACACTGATCAGCTCGACGACCTGACTGAGATCCCGCCGATCGACGGCACGGGTCCGCTCTCGGCTGCCGAGGTTCGGGCTGTCGCGGCGTCGATTTCGCGGCGTGAGCCGACGTCGGGCTTGGTCTGGGCGATGCGCGACTCGTGGACCGAAGCGACTCGTCATCTCCGCATCGTGCCGCGCAACGTCGAACTGCTCATCTTCGCCACGCTGCAGCCGGTCATGTTCGTGCTGCTCTTCGTCTATGTGTTTGGTGGCGCCATCGAGGTGCCAGGCTTCGACAACTACGATCAGTACCTCATCCCTGGGATCTTCGCCCAGTCGGTGGTGTTTGGCTCTGCGTTCACCTCGATCGGCATCGCTGAGGATATGCAGAAGGGTTACATCGACCGGCTGAGGTCGCTGCCAATGGCCCGTTCGGCTGTGTTGATCGGCCGTACGTTCTCGGACCTTCTGCGCAACATCTTGACCTTCGTTGTCATGCTGTTTGTTGCGTTCCTCACGGGCTTCCGTTTCGAGGGTTCGTTACTTGAAGCGCTGTACGCCACGGCGCTACTGCTTGGGTTTAGCTACTCGCTGTCATGGATCCAGGCCGTGATTGGCCTCGGGGTGTCGTCGGTCGAGGCGGCCAACTCCGCCGGTTTCGTTTGGATGTTCCCGCTCACTTTCATCTCGTCAGCATTCGTCGATCCGGTGCAGATGCCGGGCTGGCTCCAACCGATCGCCCGCAACAATCCGTTCACCATTGCGACCAATGCGTGCCGTGCCCTGTACAACGGCTTACCCGTTGGCAACGACGCAATCCTGACGGTGGCGTGGAGCATCGGAATCACCGTGGTCTTTGCGGCGATGTCCATCCGGAAGTTCTCGAGTTCGACCGTTGCCTGAGCAGCTGATCGGTGCACCTGCCTGAGCACACTCCCCGGGCAGTTGGAGACATTGTGAAAACGCTTTGCAAACGAATCGAAACCACGGCCATGTGCGGGCAATGGTCGCGCCGCCGCTCACTAGCGTGGCCGCCATGAACTGGCTTCGGAACAACCTCAAGATCGCCATCCCCGGCGCGCTCGTCGGACTTGGCGTCCTCGCATTCCTGGCCTTCGGTGTTTTCGGCGTCCACACGAAGTTCATTGATGACACGGTTTCCGAAGAAGGCCCCGTCTTCGCGTCAGGCGCCGCTGAGGTGGCGCCGGTTGAAGAAGCCCCGGTTGAAGAAGCTCCGGTTGAAGAAGCGCCGGTTGAAGAAGCCCCGGTTGAAGAAGCTCCGGTTGAAGAAGCCCCGGTTGAAGAAGCCCCGGTCGAAGAGCCTGCGGCTGTTCCCGGCGAGATCGTCACGCTCGCACGGGGGACCTTCGGCGAGCGCAGCCACCCTGGCGAAGGCACCGCAGTTGTTCTGAATGACGGTACCGAACAGCGCTTCCTCCGTTTCGAAGACGATTTCGCCACCGATAACGGTCCTGACCTGTTCGTCTACTTGACCACGGCGGATGCCGATGCCCCCGCCGATGACTTCGGTGTAGACGGCCAGTTCGTCAACCTGGGCCGCCTGTCGGGGAACGTTGGTTCGCAGAACTACGTGATCCCTGTCGGGATCGATCTCGACGAGTTCGACACGGTGGTCGTTTGGTGCGATCGTTTCTCGGTCGCCTTTACCACTGCCGACCTCGCCTGAGTCGGGCCAGATCTCGCCTGGGTCGTGCTCGCTCGGCAAGGTGAAACGATGCGCTACTCGATCCGCGTCGGACGGCGTCAGCGAGCAGCGACCCGGAATGATTCGGGAGTTTCACCGGACCAGTCGTGGAACGCTCGGAAGAAGGAGCTGGGTTCGTCGTAGCCGAGCAGGAATGAAATTTCTCGATGAGGCAGAGCCGTGTTCGAGAGGTAGTGCTGGGCCAGGCGTTCGCGGGTTGCCTGCACGACCGTACGGAAGGTGACGCCTTCTTCGGTGAGGCGCCGTTGCAGTGTCCTGGTGCTGACGCCGAGTCGGCGGGCAGTCTGTTGCAGGGTGGCTTCTCCGCTGGGCAGGCACTCGAGCAGCATCGACCCAGTTCTGTCCGCCATCGATTTCTGGGCCTCGAGTTTGCTGGTCCGCCGCTGGAGCTCGGGCTCGAAGCTGGCCCAGAGCGCATCACTGGCGGTGAGGAATGGGCGATGCGCGTCAGCGGAGCTAAAGGTGAGACTGAGTTCTGGACCGACGACTGGCTCGATACCAAAGAAGTCGCGGTAGGCCTCGGCGGGTTCGAGTTCAACGGGACAGGTCACTCGGACGGGCTGGACGAACTCCCGAGTCGCAATGCGGGCGAGCTGGGTGAGGAACACGAGGTCAATTGCCATGAGTAGGCGCGGTGAACGAATCGTCGGGTCGTCCCAGGCCCAGCTGACCGTCAGGCCCTCGCTCGTCTCTTGAGACAGGACGTGCAGAGGAGCGATGAGTCGTTTGTGAGCGGCGATGCGCTGCACAGCAACAGCCAATGTCGAGCTGCAGAGAGCGGCAAACATGGGTGGCGAAAATGCCTCGGGACTGGCGGCCTGCCCGATCTTGATCGGTAGCAACGGATCGTCTGCCAACTCTTCAACGGCAGCGAGCATGGCGAAGTACTCGTTGACGGTCAGGCGCGACGTCTCCTGATGAAGCATTTCGAGGGGCAGACCTGCTCGGCGGATGACGTCTTCGGGTTTGATACCGAGGTCGCTCACCATGATGAGCCAGCCGCGGTCGAGGAAAATGTCACGTGCTTCGTCCATACCTGATCGCTGCCCATCCTAGGCAGCGGCTCCTGATAGTCTTCGCATATCACGCCAACCGATGCGCTCAAAACCCCCTGATGGCACATCTCGACAAGAGATTGGCGCATTTTGCGAATGGTTGGTGAACGTCGGGTCTGTATGTTGATGCTGCACTGCAGTCTGTCGGGGCTGCCCAGTCAAAGGACTCTCCTTCATGCAGATCCCAAACAGCAACCCGCTGGTTGCACTCGTCGAGGCGTGGGCCGCCCACTTCGGTTACTGCGACGGCAGCATCGATATGAAAGTCCACGATCTCAGTTCCTTCACGACACCCGAATGCATGCTGACCGCCCACGCCGCGTTCTGGCGGACCAAAGCGGGGCGCAGAGAGCGCGATGCTGGTCGCCGACGTGCGCAAGCAACTGGCCCGAATGCTCAAGGTGACATGGGTCGCCCGCCACGACATGCACCTCGCCCTCCACCCGGGTGGAGATGCGCTTGCTCTCTTCTTTCGAGCCAAAGGACGCTTTGCATTTCTGCCCTTCACGGTGATGACGGTTCCATTGGCGTTCGTGGTTGCAGCAATCGAGACCGACGACGGGCTCCGAATCTGCGAAATCCACGAATGGTCCGGTGCCGATCCCGAGGCGGCCCGTCG
>JBLIMF010000190.1:0-5075 GCA_047638615.1 Gammaproteobacteria bacterium | reverse complement strand
GTTGCCGACATTGTGCTGCCTGCCGGTGTCGCCGCAACAGCCGACCCCGAGTACCCGGTCGTCACCGTCCTCACGATGCGCACCCCCGTGCTCGATGCCGAGGCAGACGCAATTGAAGCTGCTGCTGCTGCTGACGGTACCGCACCCGCTGCTGGCGGCGACAGCGCCGAGTGACCGTCCGGGCCCATCCGGCCCGCGTGACACCCCACATCGCTGGCCCGACCCTCTAACGGCATGAATCTGTTCGGACGTACGGGCAAAGGCGCTCCGTTCGACTGGCTTGTCGTCGGCCTCGGCAACCCCGGGCCAAAATACATTGGGACGCGTCACAACGTCGGCGAAGACGTCGTCAAACTGCTCGCTGAACGCCACCGTGAAAAACTCAAGGGCGGGCGTGACAATGCGCTCACAGCCGAGACGCGCTTCGGGGCATCTGACAGCGATCAACGAGTCGTACTGAGCTTTCCCATCACCTACATGAACGAGTCGGGCCAGGCGGTCGGCGCCCAAGTGCGGCGCTATCGCATCCCCTCGGTCGAACGGATCATTGTCATTCATGACGAGCTCGATCTCGATCCAGGCGTTTTGCGAGTGAAAGAGGGTGGCGGGCTGGCTGGCCATAACGGCCTGCGTTCGATCACGGCTCACACCAAGTCGCAGGACTATCTGCGGATACGGATCGGCATTGGGAAGCCCCCGTCTGGAGCCGGCAAGAACTACGTGCTTTCCAAGGTCCCGAAATCTGAGCGAGAACGACTCGACATCGCCGTCATCAACGCCGCCGATGCTGTCGAATTGATCATCTCCGACGGCGTGGATGCCGCCATGCGCCGATACAACATCAAGCAATGACGAGCGCCCCCCTCGAATCACTGCCCGGCCTGCTGCGAAGCGAGCCCGGACTCACCCGAGCGCTCGGTGAGCCCGATGCGCGCCTCGCCGTCGTCGAAGTCGCTCGGCCCATCGCCATTGCGGCACTTGCCAACCTGTCGAACCGCCAACCACTCGTTGTTGCCTGCCCGACCGGCACGATGGCCGCCCAACTCGCCGACGACCTCATGCAGTTTGTCCCCGAGGACGACGTTGCGCTCTTCCCCGGCTGGGAGACACTCCCGTTCGAACGCGTCAGCCCGAGCGTCGAGACCATGGGGCAACGCCTCAAGGTGCTCTGGCGCCTCGGCAACGAAGACCGCGCGCCCAAGATCATCGTCGCTGGCGTGCGCGCGCTGTTACAGAAACTCGGCCCGGGATCGACGACGGTCGAACCAATCATCATTCGGCCCGGGATCGACGTCGACCCCGATCGACTCGCTGCTCAACTCGTCGAGTTCGGTTACCGCCGAGAAGAACTGGTCGAGCATCGCGGCGAGTTCGCACGACGCGGTGCAATTTTTGACGTCTACCCCGCGACAGCCGACGCCCCAATTCGCATCGACCTGTGGGGCGACGAGGTCGAGCGGCTCACGCGTTTCGGTGTGAACGATCAGCGCTCGACCGACGATCTGGACAGCGTCACGATCTTCCCGGCTCGCGAGCTGATGCCGACCGACGACGTCCGCGCTCGTGCCGCCGAACTTGTGGCGAAGGAGCCGTGGGGCCGCGAGCAGTGGGAGCGCCTCGCCGAAGGAGCGCACTTCGACGGCATGGAGAGTTGGCTCCCCTGGCTCATCGAAGACGACCGTTTGATCACCGACGTGTTGCCGGCGAATGCCAAGGTCCTGCTCGTCGAGCCGCGCCGGATGCGCGACCGCGCACTCGACTTGATTGCAGAAGAGGACGACCTGGCACGAACCCTTGCCAGCACCTGGGCTCGAGATCCCGACAAGTCGTTCCCGCGGCTGCACGCCGACCCCGACGCACTCCTTGCTGCCGACCCGGCCAGCGGCACGAACTCTTTCTGGTCGATCGATTCGACGCCCGAGTCGCCCGACACCCCCATCGTCGAAGCATCAGGCTGGGGGCCGGTCGCCGGCGACGGCTCCGGACTCACCGACCGACTGACACAGCTCATCGGCAACGGGTTTCGCGTGGTGGTCGCTGCGGACGGCACCGGGTCAGCCGACCGCCTGCACTCGCTTCTCCTTGACCAGGGGCTCGACTTCCCGATCCGCAAGCTCACCGCCGCAATGGCACAGAGCGGCGACATGCTCAACCTGGGCCCGGGCGGCCACATCGTGGTTGCACCGATTCATCGGGGCGCCACCCTGCCCAACGCGAAGGTCAGCATTGTCGCCGAAAGCGACTTGACCGGCCGCCGCCGCGCCCACCGCAAGGCACGCCGCCAACCGAAGCGTGAAGGCACCACCACCTTCCAAGACCTCAAAGCCGGCAACTACGTGGTGCACCACCAGCACGGCGTCGGACAATATGAGGGCATGGTCAAGCGGGCCATCGGCGGTGTCGAGCGCGACTACCTCCTCATCTCGTACAAGGGCGGCGACAAGCTCTACGTACCGTCTGACCAGATCGACGCACTCCGCCAGTACGTCGGCGGCGAAGCGCCTGCCATGCACAAGCTCGGCGGGTCCGACTTCGCCAAAGCGAAGAGCCGCGTCAAGTCAGAGGTTCGTCAAATCGCGCAAGAGTTGGTCCTGCTGTACCAGCAGCGAATTACCGCAGTGGGCCACGCTTTTGCTCAGGACACGCCCTGGCAGCACGAGATGGAAGAGGCGTTTCCGTTCGTCGAGACGCCTGATCAGCGCACCGCAATCGCCGAGATCAAGGCCGACATGGAGCGCACGCATCCGATGGACCGCCTGGTGTGTGGCGACGTCGGTTTCGGCAAGACAGAGGTTGCCATCCGCGCTGCGTTCAAGGCCATCCAAGACGGCAAACAAGTCGCTGTGCTCGCACCGACGACCTTGCTCGCCACGCAGCACGGAAATACGTTCGCCGACCGCTTCGCCGGGTATCCGATCCGGGTCGAAGTGCTGTCGAGATTCTTGACCGCAGCGCAGGCCAAGAAGGTGATTGCCCAGGTCAAGTCCGGTGAGGTCGACTGCATCATCGGCACCCACCGGCTGCTTGCGGCGGACATCAATTTCAAGGACCTCGGCCTCCTCGTCGTCGACGAAGAGCAACGTTTCGGCGTGCAGCACAAAGAGAAGATGAAGAGGATGAAGACGAACGTCGACGTCCTCACGCTCTCGGCAACGCCAATTCCGCGCACCCTCGAAATGTCTCTCGTCGGTATCCGGGACCTCTCGCTACTGCAGACCCCACCGGCCGAACGCCAGCCCATCCTGACCTTCGTTGGCGAATACGAAGAACGGGTCGCCGTCGAGGCGATCCGCCGTGAACTGCTTCGCGAAGGCCAAGTCTTCTGGGTCCACAACCGAGTGCGTTCGATCGACACAGCAGCAGCCAGGCTGCGCCAGCTCGTTCCGGACGCGCGCATAGCCGTGGCTCATGGCCAGATGGACGAGAGCACGCTCGAAACCGTTGTTCAAGACTTCTGGGACGGCCACTATGACGTCCTCGTGTGCACCACCATCATCGAGTCGGGCATCGACATGCCGTCCGTTAACACGCTCGTCGTCGAACGATCCGACCTGCTCGGCCTCGGCCAAATGCATCAGCTTCGCGGCCGCGTCGGGCGCTCAGGCCAACGGGCCTACGCCTACCTTTTCTATCCCCCTGACAAGGTGCTGACCGAAGAGGCCTACGAGCGGCTGCGCACCATCGGCGAATCGACCGAACTCGGATCGGGCTTCAAGATCGCAATGCGCGATCTCGAAATCCGCGGCGCTGGCAGCCTGCTCGGAGAGTCCCAGTCGGGCCATATCGCTGCGGTCGGCTACGACCTGTACTGCCAGATGGTCACCGAAGCCGTCAGTGAGATGAAGGGCGAGCCACCGAAGAAGGCGCCTGCCGAGATCAAGCTTGACGTGCCGACAGACTCGTTCCTTCCGACCGACTACGTGGCCAAGGAAGAGCTCCGGCTCGAGGCATACCGTCGGCTTGCCGGCGTGCAGACCGACGCGCAGGTCGACGACATTCGCGCTGAATGGGAGGATCGTTACGGTCCGCTGCCCGAGCCAGCCGAAGCGCTGCTGCAGGTTGGCTACCTGCGGGCACAGTGCCATCGCCTCGGCCTGCGCGACATTCAGATCTCCACGAGTGACGCGAAGCTCGCTCCACTTGAACTCAAGCTGAGCGAAACAATGCGGCTCCGTCGACTTTCGAAGGGCGCCAAGTACAAGGAAGATCTCGGTCAACTCGTCGTGCCACTCCCCCGGCGAAACCCTGACGGCACCAAAGCCGAACCATCGGCCTACCTTGTCCAGTTCCTCCGCGACCTGGTCGAAGAGGCCATCCCCCAAAACTGACTGACCGGTCACACTGTGCCTGGCACAGTGTGACCGCTATCGTCATAGCCGTGAAGCGCCGACTGTTGACGATCCTGCTCACGTTGGCTGCCGCCTCGCTCACCGCAGGCTGCACCACGTTTACCGACAACGACGTCGCTGCTCGCGTCAATGACGTCGAGTACTCGCACGACGATCTGAGCGGCATTATCGACGCCATCGGTATTCCTGAAGAATCAACCACCGACCTCGGCACCATCCGGTCCGTGGCGACCACGTTGATTCTCGCCGGCGCACTCAACGACTATTTCGGCGAACAAAGCATAAAAGTCACCGATGCCGATCGCGATGTCGCCACCCAGGGCCTTGCTGGCAGCCTGCCGACATTCCTCGAAGCCACTGACGATGTCCAAGATCTACTGGTCGACGCACAGGCCCACCTGACGATCGTGAGCGCTCTGCCGAATGGCGCTCAGGCACAACTCGATGCCATCAATGCCGCCGACGTCTACATCGATCCTCGGATCGGAACCTTCGACAGCGCAACCGGCGCCGTCGTCGCGCTCGGCTGAGCCTGGCGAATCGACATCTACACATGCCCGGTCGCATCGTCGTCGTCGGTCTCGGGCCCGGAGGCGTCAACCACGTCACCACCGAGACGCTCGCCGCCATCGAGCGGATCAAACACCGCCATCTCCGCACATCGATCCACCCGTCGGCGCACCTCGTGCCCGACGCCGTCACGCACGATGATCTGTACGAGACGGC
>JBLIMF010000189.1:0-5108 GCA_047638615.1 Gammaproteobacteria bacterium | reverse complement strand
CGATGTCTTTACCGATCGCCACATCGAGCGGCGCATCAGCCTTCTTGGCCTCAGGAGACACCATGAGGTCACCAAGTGCGACGAGCTGACGTTGATGGTTCGGCACTTCGACTCCGATGGCCGAGCGGCCCGGGATCGGGGCCAGGATGCGGACATCGGTTGCCGCCATTGCGTACGCGATGTCTTTCTGCAGATTCGTGACCTTGGAGACCTTGACGCCTGGGCCGAGTTCGAGCTCGTATCGAGTGACCGTTGGGCCGACAGTCATACCGATCAGCTCGGTCTCGACGTTGTGCGAGATCAGCGACTCCTGCAATGTTGCGCCGCGCTTTTCGATGGCCTTGATATCCATCTTCTGCTCGCCAGCAGTTTCGAGGAACTTATTGGGCGGAAGGATCCAGTCGCCAACCTGTTCACCCTCGGCCGACAGGTCGCCGGGCTGAGATCCAGTGTTGACCTTGGGCTTCGGCTTCTTTGCCGCACGTTTACTCTTCGGAGCAGCTCCGGCGGGGGGCTCGTCAGCCTCACTCCACTCATCGCCGTCGTCTTCGAAGTCGTACGGCTCGACACCAGCCTGCAGCGCCATCGGCTCACCGGTAACCGAACCGGGGGCGGCGAGTTCGCCCGAGGCAGCCATCCCTGATGAGTCGTAACTGCGCAGTTCGCCGCTTGCGTCGTGGTCGCTGTTCAACGTCGAGATGCTGCTGATCCCAGAACGGGCGGCACGGCCCAGCGGCCGGAGCATCGTGGAAAGGAACCCGCCCGTTGATGTCGCCATCGTGCGCAATGACGTTTGGGTGACGAGTAGGCCGCCACCAATCAGAAAGACGATGAGAACCACCACGGCTCCGGGCCCTTCGACCGCAGCCCGGAGCGGCTCTGCTGCGAGCGCACCGAACCAACCGCCGGCTGGGCCAAGGTCGTCGGCACTCGCCGAAATCTTGTCGGGTCCACGCAGCAGATGCAACAGACCGAGCAGCGAGAGGCTGACCGTGGTCCAGCCCACAGCGAGGCGGATGGGGCTGTAGGAACGGCCTCGCTTAACGAACGAAACACCGGTTGCGACGAGGATCAGCGGTACGGCGAAGCGGCCCAGGCCCATGAACCAACCGATCAGCGTTTCGATGCCACGGCCCAATGGGCCGGCGAGGTCGACGTAGACGGCAAGTGCACACAGCACGCCACCACCGATCAGACCGAGGCCGAGAAACTCGTGCTCGCGGCCATCGACGGCGCCGCGCAGTTCAGCAGCAGCACGATGACTGCGAGTCAGTTCGGGCGGAGTCTGGTCTTGCACGTTCGAGCGTTGCTTCTTCGAGCGGCTCACCGGCATCACCTCGGTGTCGTCCGCCTTCGGCAACGCGCGAGTGGTCTTGGCCGTACGCGACGAACTGTTCACCGCCGTCGACCGCTTACCGGGCGACTTCTGGTTCGCAGCGCGCTTTTGCGCAGGTGGCTTCTTCTTGGACGGACCCCACGTGGACATGACAGCTCCAACCGTACCAACCCACTGTCACAGCGGTCCCGCATGGTCCGAACAGACAATGATCGACCATTCCACGAATTCCCCCGACATGAAGGTCCACTTCTCAGCCGAAAGAGAGTGGACCTGGCAGATCAGAGGAGGGCGACCTCGATGACAGCGCCACTGGGAGCGACGACGATGTCGAGCACCCCTCCCTGCTCAGACCGGGCGGAGACCACGTAGCGCACGAAGCCACCCGGGCCTCCCTCGACACTGAACGCATCGATCGTGGCGGTCGGGAGGTCGTTTTCGACGCCAACGAGCACCGCTGCCTCGTCGAAGTCAATGGCATCGGCCGTAAAGGTCTGGCCAACAGCCCCGTCGATTCGTGGCGCGGGCTCTTGCAGTTCGCCGTCCAGGTAGACGTACGGCAACGCTGCCGTACCTCCATCGATCGCAACGAAGACGTTCGTGAGCCGGGGTGTTGCAGTGATTTCGAAGAATTCCTGCGGAGCACCAAGAGCCTCATCGACCGCTGCGGCTGCCGCGGCAATGTCGTTGACGAACGAGCCATCGCTGCCTGACGCTGTCTCGTCGATACCGCCAGAACATGCAGCGAGCGTGATGAGAGCGGCAGCAAGCAGCAGTGAGCGTCGTGTCACCGTCCGAGTATGGACCCAAAATCGAGGCTCTTCAGCAACTTCTCCATATTTCGCCGCCACAACCACGCCGCATTCCAAACTGTCACACCGATGTCACACCGAGGTCTGACCTCGATGTGACAGTTTGGGCGGAGCGATCTTTATTGTCAGGCTTCCATCACGACGGGAACGATCATGGGCTTGCGCTTGGTCCGATCGCTGACGAACTTCCCTGCTGCACGCCGAACCTCTCGCTCCAACTGCTCGACATCGCGGACGCCGTCGGCAAGCGCCTTTTCGACTCGCGCGGCTACTGCGTCGCACGCTTCGTCAAGCAAGTCCTCGGCTTCTGGTGCGTACACCCAGCCACGCGTGATGATCTCTGGGCCGACCAGGACCTTGCCGGTCTGGACGTCGACGGTCACCACGACGACAACCACGCCCTCTTCGGAGAGCTTCTGTCGGTCGCGCAGCACACCTTGGCCGACGTCGCCCACAATGCCGTCGACATACAGGTAGCCGGAGGGCACGCGGCCCACAGGCGCCAAGCCTCGGGACGACAATTCGAGAACGTCACCGTCTTCGCATTCGATGACCCGGTCACTGGACACACCCATCAGTTCACCGAGCTTGGCGTTAGCAACCATGTGGCGGTACTCGCCGTGGATCGGTACGAACCACTCAGGGTTGACAATCGACAGGTATGTCTTGATGTCGTCAGCCTTCGCGTGACCAGTCGCATGCACATCCATAACACCGGAATGCACGACGTGCGCGCCGCGGCGCAACAGCCCGTCAATCACCTTGTTGACGCTTCCCTCATTGCCGGGAATGGCATGGCTCGACAGCACGACCGTGTCGTCTTCACCGAGCTGCAACCACTTGTTCTCACCGCGGGCCATCAGACCGAGCGCCGACATCGGCTCGCCTTGCGAACCGGTCGAGATGATGCACACCTCGCCAGGCTTGTACTTGCCAATCTCTTCGATGTCGATCAGCGACGACTCGGGGATAGTAAACACGCCGAGGTCGAGACCGAGACGGATGTTCTTCTTCATGCTCAAACCGAGCGTGGCGACCTTGCGGCCCTCACCGACCGCCGCGTCGGCGATCTGCTGAATGCGGTGGAGGTGGCTGGCGAAGCTCGCCGTGATAATCCGGCGGCCACGTTCCTGGGCGAACAGCGAGCGGAGCACTCCCCCAACATTGGTCTCGCTCGACGCATAGCCAGGCTCTTCGGCATTCGTCGAGTCGCTCATCAGCAACCGGATGCCTTCGTTCTTCGCGAGCTGGCCGATGCGGGCCAGGTCGGCTCGACGCGAATCGACCGGCGTGAGGTCGATTTTAAAGTCGCCTGAGTGCAACACAACGCCCTGTGCAGTGTGGACAGCAATGGCATGGGCGTGTGGCACCGAGTGGGTCACCGGAATGAACTCGACCAGCAGCGAGCCAATGTCGATCTGCTGACCGTCTTGGACCGGCCGCATGTCGATTTTCGACATCAGGCCAGCTTCTTCGATTCGGTTCCGGGCCAGGCCGAGCGCAAGGGCCGAGCCATACACAGGGAGCGGTTCGGTCCGCAGGTCGCCGAGGCCGCCCTCTGAACGGTTGCGCATCAGGTACTGGATAGCGCCGATGTGGTCTTCGTGGCCGTGCGTGAGCACAATTGCCGAGAGTCGCTCGGCGTTCTCACGGAGATACGTGAAATCGGGGAGAATCAAATCAATCCCGTGGTGGTGCGGGTCAGGGAACATCAGGCCGCAGTCGATGAGCATCATCGTGCGATCGGGATCGTCAGGTGCGCCTTGCTCAATAACCATGCAGTTTCGGCCGATCTCGCCAAGACCGCCGAGAAACACGACACGAACGGGCACTTTCGGGTCGAGTGGCGCCGTCATCGGTTGGGGGTTACTCATTGCTGTGATCCTTCACGGGTGGCGAGGAGGTTGTGGTAAACCGCTCGGGCAGCGTCTTCGCTGCCGGTCGGGGCTGGGCCCATTGGTAGACGACATGCACCCACCGGGTGGCCGAGCGTCTGCATCATGACCTTCGGTTGCACCGGATTCGGTGCGTTGTCGTTGCCTTCGAACAAGTAGCTCTCGATCAGCAGGCGGTTCATCCGTTGGGCTTCGGCGATGTCGCCACGATTCCATGCTGCAAACATCTTGGTGTGCTCGGGTGCGGCCCAGTGGGTGCACACCCCGACGGCGCCGACCGCACCAACCGCAAGGAGTGGCAAGTTCATCGGAGAGTCGCCCGAATAGACCTCAAAGTCGTCAGGTGTGGCAGCGATGACCTTGGCGGTCTCGCTCGGATCGCCGGCAGCATCCTTCAGGGCAACGATGTTCGGAACGTCGTTGGCGAGGCGGATCATGGTGTCGTTTGACATCTTGCGACCGGTGCGCTTAGGAATGTCATAGATCATCACCGGCAGGTCGGTCGCCGATGCAACGGCCCGAAAATGAACCTCGATGCCGGTCTGCGAAGGACGGCTGTAATACGGGCTGACACCGAGGATGGCCGCGAGGCCAAGCTTGCTTGCTTCGGCGGTGAGGCCGATGTCCTGGCGAGTATTCGAGCCGGTGGTGCCGCCGATGACGGGCACGGTGACCGCCGCCGAGATCGTTTCGAACAGCGTCAGCTTTTCGTCGATGCTCAGTGTCGCTGACTCACCGGTCGTTCCGGAAACGACGAGCGACTCGTTGCCTTCGGCGACCAGAAACTTGGCCAAGGCAACAGCCACATCAACATCGACTTCACCGTCTTTGTCGAACGGGGTGACCATCGCAACCGAGACTGCACCGAAGCGGGGCATCAGCAGGACCTCAGAAAAACAGTACTGTTCACGGCAAAGAACCTATTGGATGTTGCGCCCATTCACGCGGCTGGGCTACTCCGAGGACAGCAGAGAGACGGGTCAGAACGAACCTTCGGCAGAGCGATCGATTCCCTGAGTAAGAATCAGGTCTTCGTGCAACTCCATCCAGGCGTCGTGGTAGCTC
>JBLIMF010000188.1:0-5147 GCA_047638615.1 Gammaproteobacteria bacterium | reverse complement strand
GACCGCGCCTCGGCCGATGCCGAATTGCAGCGGATCATCGACCAGTGGGGCCCCGAGACCGCCGAACGCCTGACTGGCGGAGCACTCACCGGCTTAGCCGACGACGCACTTGAACGGATCGGCGCATACCGAGACGCCGGCGCCGACCTCGTCAATATTGCGCTGCGCCTTCCCGTTGTCGACGAGGCACTCGAGGTCTACCTGACCGACCTCGTGCCGCAGGCACGCGCCGCCTGGGCCAGCTGATCAACGTGGGCACCGGCCTGAAAACGTCATAAGCCTCTGATGAGTCAGTAACTCATCAGAGGCTCATCAGTTGGAGGCGACGATGGGAATCGAACCCATGTGCACGGATTTGCAGTCCGTTGCCTAAACCACTCGGCCACGTCGCCAGAAGCTTTTACGATAGCGGAGAGAACTCGCTGATCAGGAGATTTCTCTGAACCAAGTTGCGAGTCGCTCGAGCCCGTCATCGAGCGAAACCATTGGTTCCCAGCCCAGGTCAAGCGCAGGTGGACGAGGGTCAAACCAGTGCGCCGTGCCGAGCTGTTCTGCGACGAATCGCGTCAGTGGTGGCTCGACCTCGCCTTGGCGAAGCCGATCCGGGAACTTCGGCCAGGCCCGTTCGAGTAGCGAGCCGATTGGTCGGGCCGCCCCGAGCGGAACATCTCGAGGCTCAAACGAGACGCCAGCTGCAGCGCAGATCCCCGCAACAAGGTCGCGGATTGGGCGCGGCTCGCCGTTCGCGATGACGTAGGCCCGACCAGCGCACGTCGCACCGGGGGAAACGGCATCGAGCGCCGCCACGAGCGCGCTGACGGCGTTGTCGATGTAGGTCGTGTCGACGAGTGCTCTGCCCCCGCCCACCAATGCGAGCCGACCTTGTCGGGCTCGTTCAACAATACGACCAACAAGCTGCGTGTCACCCGGGCCCCACACGAGATGAGGACGAATCACAACCACGCCAAGATCCGGCCCGTTCGCCTTCACCGCAATCGATTCTGCGATCGCCTTCGACTCTGCGTACCAGGCACGTTTTCGGCCGGTCACCGGCGGAGTCGCAGCATCACCCATGATGGCTTCGCCACCGTGAGCCACCGACGGAGACGAGACATGAACGAAACGAGCGATGGCCGAGTTGGTCGCCGCCGCCAACACGTTCCGAGTGCCTTCGACGTTGATCGACAAGAACGCCTCGCTCTCCCCCATCACACCAACCTTTGCAGCCAGGTGGACGATTCCGTCGCAGCCGTGCGCTGCACGGTCGACTGCGGCCTGATCTCTGATGTCGCCAAGCTGCTGCTCGACACCGTCGAGCGCTGCGAGGGCCTCGACAGGGCTGCGCTGCAGGCAGACCACTTCATCACCGCGAGCTGCGAGTGCTCGCACCACGCCGTCGCCGATCAGGCTGGACGCACCGGTGACCAGAACGCGCACGGTCAAGCCCTCCGGGAACGACGACCGGAGCGACCGGCAAGCACGTCGTCGGCCCAGCCAGCCACCGCCGTGCGGTCGATCTTCGCGTTGTGGCGGATATCGACCGGCAACGATCGACGGCTCAGTACCGCTGCAACCGGATGGCTGACGACGGAACGAACTCGCGTCGTCAGATCGGTTGACGCAAGGCCATCAGCACTGTCCGGGTCCTCGACGACGAGCACGAGTTGTTGGCGGCCCGGTGGGCCAACGCCCACTGCTGCCACGCGGGCTAGCTCAAGCGAGGTCTCCACAACACGCTCGACCGGAACCGAGGTGATCACACCTGTAGCGCTGTCAATATTATGAACCGCACGGCCCTCGACCCACAGCCGGCCCAAATTATCGAGGTGGCCAACGTCTCCGGAACGGTGCCAAACGTTCCCGTCACCACGCTGCAGACGTGCAGCCCGCTCGATGGCCCACAAGCCGTGGTAGCCGTCAGACACCCAGGGGGTCGAGATCACAATCTCGCCCATTTCGCCGGTGGGTACCGACGGAGGCGGCGCAGCAGAATCGAATCCGAGCGGAAGGATCTCGACCGCTGCGCCTGGGACCGGAGCGCCCACGCAGACACCGCCGATCGGATCTCCGCCGGCAGCAGCATTGATCCCGTCGAGATCGATATCGGCAACCGGAAGTACCTCAGTCATGCCGTACGGCGTATGGAACGACGCGTTCGGGACGAGCGAACACAACGCAGTCAGTGTCTCAGCAGGCACGGGCGCGCCGGCCGACATCACCGTGCGCAGGCCTGCAAACCCATCCGGGCCCCCAGGCGCTTGCCCAGCTGTCGCAAGAACGTTGGCGAGCGCTGCTGGCGAGGCGAATGCGAGCGTGGCATCGAGCCGTCGGCACGCATCATCGAGCGCGACCGCCGTGAGCTTGCCCGGCTTGGTGACGTCGCAATCGGGCAACACCGTCGAGATTCCAAGCGCTGGTCCGTAGAGCGCAAACGGAGCAAAGGCGGCGACCAGGCTGTCGGCACCCGTGATCTCGTACGTCGCGGCGAGTGCGTCGCGTTGTGCAGCCAGCTGACGGTGCAGGTAGCGGACACCCTTTGCGGGCCCTGTGGCTCCGGAAGTGAAGAGGATCGCAGCCAGATCGTCCGGGGCAGGTTTGGTTGCGGGCCGCTCCGACCCGAGCGCTGCCTGCGCCATCAACGCGTCGACGTCAACGTGCTCGGCACGAGGCGCCCAACGCAGCGCCTTCGCAGCGCGTAATGCTCGACTCGGACCGACGACCCAGCTCGGTCGCGTGCTGCGAACGGCCCGTCCGAGGCCTCGCAGGCCCAGCCCGCGATCAGCGACGACCGTGACGCCACCAGCTCGCCAGACGCCGTACACGGCAACGACGAGATCAACGCCGGGAGGGGTCACCATTGCAACGTGCTCGCCAGCCTGCAGCCCGCGCGCCTCGAGTTGGGCAGCGACACTGTCGACGCGATCTGCGAAGTCGGCCCAGCTGATCGACTGCCCGGATGCCATGTCGGCAAACGCGGTCGACGTATCGGCCCGACGCTCGTCGAGAGCCGCCCAGAGCGGCTTCGCCGGGGCCGTCGCTGTCGCTGGCCCTGCAATGTCGGCAGCATCGTCGCCAACGAGATCGGTCAACCAGTCGTCAACGACAGATGCAACGTCGGCCTCGGCCATAACAAGGTGGCTCGCCGACGGGAAACGCTGCATGCTGGTAGTGGGAATTCGCTCGGCAAGGTCGGCTGCGAAGTCGTCGTTGAAGACCGGATCGGATGCGCCCCAAGCCAGCAAGACCGGTGCGGTGATTGCGCCGAGCTTGGTGGCGACTTTCGCCAGCGGTTCGTCCGAGGGATGCCCCGCGCCAAGCCGCAATGGAACGTCACCCACGAAATCGGCAACTGCTGCCCGGGCTCTGGCCGACGAGTACGGCGCAGCAAATGCCGCGCGGTCGGCTCCGTTGATACGGGAACCAGAGAGCCGGGCGGTTCCGTTGACGAAAATCGACGTTCGGCGACATACGAAGTCGCGCAATGGGCCAGCAGCAGCGAGCCGGATCAGGCTCGGCGACTTCCGACCACTGGGCACGCTGATACCGGTATTGCACAACACCATGCCGTCAATGCGATCGGCGTGGTCAACCGCCCAGCCCATGGCAATCGCCCCACCCCAATCGTGGGCGGCGAGTGTGAACGGCATGACCGGATCGATGTCGAGCGCCTCGATCACGTCACCAAGATCAGCAACCCGCGTGGCGTAGCGGCGCAGCTCGGTGCGTTCGCTAAAGCCCATTCCCAACTGGTCAACGGCAATCACGCGGCAACGGGTCCCAAACTTCTTGAGAAACGTCGCCCACGAGTAGGCCCACGTTGGGTTGCCATGAACACAGACCATCGTTGCGTCAGGCGGCCCGCTGAGTGTGGGGCCAGAGTCAAGGATGTGCCATTGATAGGTCGAGCCGTCATGGCTCGGAACGTCAAGAACACGCGACCAGGCCGGGTCGAGATGCCACGACTTGAGGTCGTCCGCTGTGGGCTGATCCGGAATCCAGGACCGCTGGCTCACCAGACAATCTCGGTGTAGCTGGTGTTCAGACCAGAGCCGATGCCCATCAGCAACACGCGTTCGCCCGGAGCGATCTTGTGCGAGACGCTGGCGAGCGTCATGGGGATCGCAGCCGGGCCGACGTTGCCGTTAGTCGGGAAGGTCTGCGGGGCCCGCTTGTGGTCGATGCCCAACCGTTCACAGAGCAGACGCGTGTGCACGGAACTGACCTGATGGACGATGTACCAGTCCATACCGGCTTCCCAATCGAAGTCGGCGCCGGCGTTTTTCCAGGCCGCTTCAGCCAAGTCGAGCCCAGCGATCAGCAGCGAGTGAGTGTCGGTGTACATCGCTTCGAGATCACCGATGCAGAGCTGGTGGTGCTCGGTACCCGCACGAGCCACACCACCGACGAGGCGGTGGGCATCGGGATGCTTGTCCATCCGGCAAAGCAACGCAGCGGCAGAACCGGAGCCCAGCGTGAGTGATGCAAATTCGGCGAATATGTCCGAAGCTTCGGTCGTTGGCTGCTGAAGCCGCGCGATCGTCTGTTCCTGTGTGTACCGACTGCCTTCGCCGTCGACGACGAGCGCGTAGTCGATGGCACCCGAATCGATCGCTGCCGCTGCGATTTGCATGCCGTTAACGAATGCGAGGCAGGCGTTCGCAACGTCGAAGTTCAGACAGCTGGGAGCGAGGCCGAGCTGGTGGTGAACCGAGCAGGCAATCGAAGGCTCGAGGTGGTGCTTGCACACCGACGTCGAGATGAGCATGCCGACCTTCGACGGATCGATGCCGGAGCTGTCGAGCGCCTTGCGCCCTGCCAGTGCTGCGGCCTTATCGAAGGTCACGTCTGCAGGCCACCAGCGACGAGATTCAATACCGGCCAGATCGGAAAGCGTTCCAGCCTTCATTCCGGTTCGTTCGTAGGTGACAGCAAGCTGCTCGTCGATCCATGCTGATGTCACCACCTCGGGTGCTTCGACCGCTTCGATCGAAAGCACACCAACATTACGGTGAGTCAACACGGAGTTCGAGGTCATAGAGCAGGTCCTTTCGGGCGAAGCATCAAGCCTACGCGACGATGCGCAGAAGCCAAAGGATTGTGCCGCAAACAACAATTTGGGTGCCACCTCGACTTTCGGCAACCCATGA
>JBLIMF010000187.1:0-5147 GCA_047638615.1 Gammaproteobacteria bacterium | reverse complement strand
GCGTCGCCTTCGTTGTAGTCCTCAGCGAGGGTCGGACCGAATCGAGCGGTGATGTGGCTGGCGACAGCCGAGATCAGTGCGTCACCGCCGTGAAAATATCGGGAGATTGAGCGTCCAGAAATGCCAGAGGCTGTTGTCAGAGTTTCCCGGGTCCGCTGAATGACGCCAGTGGTCGCCAGGTCGGTGTACGCATCGATGGCTGTTTGGCGGTTCCGCTGCCGTCGAAGGCGCCGGCCGTCGTGTGCAACACCAGAGGCGTCGATCTTGTCACGGTGAGTCGGTGAGCACTGCGGCTTGGCCGCCTGCGTGGGAGGCAGTGCTTCGCTGCTGTCGAACTCTAGAAGACAGTCGGTTGATGGCCCACCACGCAGCGACGCCGATTGCAATCGTGGCAGCGAGTGCCACATGAGGATCGAGCCACGGGGTGAAGAGGGGCCAGACTTGCCAGTGGATCAGGAAGATATGCATTGAGGCTGCCGCAATGACACCGATCGGCTTGACTGCGAGGCGGGGCACGGGAATTGTCGGGAGCCAGATGAGCGCCGCGCCGAACAGGATGATCCGCCATTCACGGTCGACTTGGCCGAAGTAGCCGATGCTGGTCGCTGCGAGGAGCCCCGTCACGACGAGGCCCTGCCACAGGTGCCGGGCGCGCTGCGCTGCCCAGCCGAGTGCAATGAAACACGCAACGGTGTGCGGTCTGAACATCGAGTTGTACGCGTCGCCGAGTTCGACGATCTGGAACCTGAAGACCAACGTGACGGCAACGACGGCGAGCGCGAACCCGAACGGTGCTCGGCGTTCAGCACGGCGTACTGCTGGAATCGCGAACAGCAGCCCGATGACGATCGTCGCTTGCACGAAGGTCTCAAAGTACCAGTAGTCCCAGCGGCCGTCGCGGCGCCAAGCAGAGCCGAAATAGTTGTTGACGAGGAAAAGAGCTCCGACGCTGTACCCGCCGAACAGGAGCATCTGGGTACCAATCCACGCAACCGTCGGAACGGCGACCCGCGCGACGGTTGCCGAAACCTTGCGGAGTCTTCGGGGTGTGTCAGTCGAACTGAGCTGGAAGCGCGCAACGTTGTAACCGAGCACCATGAGCAGGGTATGCGCGCCGCCGGGCAGCCGGTACAGGCCCATATGGGTGCAGACGATCAGCACAATCGCTACTGCTCGGATCACCAGACTGGTGTCGAGGCGAGCCCATCGCCTCAGCGCATTCGGCTTGTGCTCGTCGGCGAGCGCAGTCAGTGTCATGACGCTCTGCAGGTGCCAGTCGGTGGGAAGCGTTCCAATGAGCGCTTCCAGGCGGATTGACATCTCGACGTAGCTGAACGAGTCGCCTCCGAGTGAGGCGAATGTCTGCGCCGACGGCGCGCTCACTTGCCCGACGATCAGCTCGAAAACGGCCTGCACGGTGCCAGTGGCGGTGTCCGCTCTCGGGATCGATCGTGCTGCGGTCGTGACCGCAGGGAGGTCGACTTTGCCAGACGGTGTTCGTGGCCATGTTGGTAGCGAAACAGCCGCCAGGCGCCCCGCAGGGATGGCGACGAGTTGTGCAGCCACGTCGAGGAGCTCGGGGTCAAGCGAAACCATTTTGGCGGTCTCGTCGATGCGGGCAATAACCAGCCCGCTGTCGTCGCCGGTACAGCGAGCGTTAACGCCGTGCTGTGCCAGGTCGGCTTCGAGCTGATCGAGGTCTGTGCGCAGCCCGTGGACCTTGACGATGCGATTTGCTCGACCCACAATTTCTAAGAGCCCGGCGTTATTCCACCGTGCGAGATCTCCGGTCGGTAGCTCATTGAATTCGTGGCCACGAGCAAGATCGTCGCCGGAGTTCGCGTAGCCCATCATGACGTTGGGCCCGGTGTAGACGATTTCACCAACTCCTGGTTCGGCGTCGGGGACGGGCCGCAATTCGATTGAACCGCCAGGAATGGGGCGACCAATCGAGTTGGGCCATGTTCGGGCGTCGGAAGGATCGAGATACGCCATCCGAGCGGTGGCCTCGGTCTGGCCGTACATGACGAATAGATCGAAGCCGTGGTGGTCGCCGAGGCGAACGAGCTGATCGACAGCAGCCGGGTCGAGGCGCCCGCCGGCCTGGGTGACGTAGCGCAGCGATGACGCAGCGAGCCGTTCGACGCCGGTGGCGCGCTGGCGTTCGAGCAGCTCGAACGTGTAGGCGACGCCAGCGAAGCCGGTGACGTTCCAGCGCTCGATTGCTGCCCAGAAGCACGGGTCGACGACGGCATTCTCGGTGAGAACGATGGAGGCTCCGACGGCGAGATGCGAGGTCAGTACTGACAGGCCATAGCAG
Source organism: Gammaproteobacteria bacterium (assembly GCA_047638615.1). Taxonomy (GTDB): domain Bacteria; phylum Actinomycetota; class Acidimicrobiia; order Acidimicrobiales; family Ilumatobacteraceae; genus Ilumatobacter_A. The sequence goes on along the minus strand of JBLIMF010000187.1, from coordinate 2,827 downwards.
TAGTGCAGTGGCAGCGAGGTGATTGCCCGGTCATCTGATCCGAGCTCGAGGTAGTTGGCAATCGCGAGTGCATTCGATGTGACAGCGGTCTTCGAGAGCCGAACCAGTTTGCTCGTGCCAGTGCTGCCTGACGTGCTCATCAGGAGCGCCAGATCAGGATGGATGCCGTCGGTTTTGGTGTCGCCGAAGCGTGCTTCGATCTGCGTGGCGGCAGCGACGTCGGGCGCAAGAGCGACGGGGTCCCCGACATCGAGCGCGGCCAGAAATTCGACCACGGTTTCGAGGTCGGGACGCGCCACGATGACTTTGACAGGGCAATCGGTCGCGAAGCGGTCAGCAATTCGATCGGCAACGCGTTCGGCGAGCTCGTCGAATGTGATGACATGATTCCCAGCGATGACCGCTGGCCGGGCACCGAACGAACGCAGCTGCACGACGGTGAGGGCGGAGAGAGCGGCGTTGTGGCGACGCGCGGAGAGGGCCGGTGCAACGACACGAACTGCTTGATCCAGACTCACGGTTCGTAAAGTAGCTTCACCGAGAGTTGTAAAGCAACCCTAACTATCGGAGCGGGTCACGCATGACTGAGAAGAGCTCGGGCAGTTCGGTTCAGGAGGCGGCGAGGGCCTGGGTGAAATCGGCCCACAGGTCATCGACCTGTTCACAGCCGACGCTCAAGCGGATCAGTGTCGGGGGTATCCGTTCCTGACCAGGAATCACCGCTCGCCGTTCCATCGTGGTCTCGACGCCACCGAGGCTGGTCGCATGGTTGACGAGTTCCATCCGGTTACACACGTCGGTCGCGCGCTCACCGGCCCCCGTGGTCTCGAACGACATCATGGCGCCGAAGCCGGCCATGAACGTCGCTGCCACGGCGTGCGTCGGGTGGCTCGCCAGGCCGGGATACAGCACCCGGGTGATCCCTGGATGCGCCTCGAGTCGCATGGCCAGCTCCATGGCGTTCTGCTGTGCCCGTTCCATCCGCAGCGCCATGGTGCGCGCCCCCCGAATCGTGAGGAACGCTTCCAGCGCGCCGATCGTGGCGCCGTACAGGAGTCGCCGGTGGCGGAACTCGTCGAGTAATTCGTCGTTGCGTGTGATCAACACGCCGGCGAGCAAATCGGAGTGACCGCCAATGAACTTCGTGGCAGAGTGCATCACGACGTCGGCGCCAAGATCGAGTGGCTGCTGGTTGAGCGACGTTGCAAATGTGCTGTCGACCGCAACGATCGTGCCGTCGCGACGCGGTGCGGCGCAGATCGTCGGCAGGTCAGCCACCGTCATCAGTGGGTTTTCTGGGGTCTCCAGCCAAACGAGATCGCAGGTCAGTAACGCGTCGAGCCACGCTGGTGTGTCGGCCTGGTTCAGCCTGAGAACGGTCCACCGGCCTTGGGCTTCGCCTTCGTCAACAATGCCACCGACGCCGTGATACGGATCGAGAGGTACAGCGATCGTCGAGCCCACTGGGAGCCGGTGGAGAATCACTGCGGCTGCGGCCATCCCCGAGGCGAACGACAGCGCCTTGCCGTCTTCCATGCCGCCGACGAGATCCTCGAGTGCATCTGATGTGGGGGTGCCGTCTGACCTGCTGTAGAGGCGGTCGTCGGGGAGGTAAAAGTTCGACGCCAGTACAGGCGGCACGTTGAGCGGCTCACCTGGTGTGCGGTTGCGTCCGGCAGCGATCAGCCAGGTCTCGGGGGTCCAGTCGGTCATGACTTCAGGATATGGCCGCCGCACTGTGGTCAGCTGCTCGCGGACCGCCTTCGGACCAGGAGCGATGGTTCGGTCGACGCAACGCAGCAGACGAGCACGGCGACCTCGGGGTAGGCCGACAGTGCAGCTTCGGGTGAGGGGTTCAGACCGAGTCCGTCTCGGAACTCGAACCAGCCGTCCGGGGTGCGCCAGTTCCAAAAGGCGAACAGCGACGAGGCTGCGCATCCCAGGCCAGCGACGGGAGCGGCGTGCTGCAACAGCGGTGGCCAACTCGGTCTCGAAGGTCTCGTTCTCGCCAAGATTGCCAGAGTCGAATTACCGGGCTGCGTGGTCTGTGAAAGTCGCCGTGTGGGCGAAGGGATCGTTGCTCGTGAACGTCATCGTGTCACCGGTCGCCACATTGAGTTCCAGCGGTCCAAAGCGGGAGTTCGTGACGTCGACAGCGTCGCCTGTTGCCGAGGTGCCCGATGATTTGGCGGCTGCCGTTGCCGGGACTATTCGGGCCTTCCCTCGTGCACAAGGAGCACCACCAGAATGCGCAACTCAAGCAGAATCATCCTCGCACTCGCGGCAACGATTTCGATGACCGCCGCAGCATGCGGAAGCGACTCAAGCGACGCCGTGACCGTCGCAGCAGTCGAGGTACTCGACGAGAACACCGAGGCACTCGCTGACACTGGCGATCGATTCGCTGGTCGCCGGTGACGTCGCAGCGTTTTCCCAGCTGCGGGCCGCTGGCCAGCACATGCCGAAGTCTGCCCTTGCGCTGTCAACCGGCATCATTGCCGCCACGAGCTGACCTTGATCAGCAAAGCCGCCGACTGACGGCGCACTGAGCGGGCCGTGTGGACATTTCGTTGCACACGGCCCGTTTCACGTTTTCGTGTGATCCAAATCACCTCGGCACCCGAACCGTCGCCATGGACCGCGCTGCGGTCTGCAACGACTTCGAACTGATACGGAGGCAGTGTCGTGACCACCCAAACGAATGATGAGCGCACTGACGAGTCGCTTGCGCATGCAGTCTTCGGCGAACTCGCCGAGGCGCTGGAGCATGAACTCGATGATGCGCTGAGCGCTGACATTGCCCGCCACGACGAATTGAACGAGGCCC
>JBLIMF010000186.1:0-5233 GCA_047638615.1 Gammaproteobacteria bacterium | reverse complement strand
CGCAACGGCGTCGGCGGCCCGATCGCGGCTTGCTCGGCGCAAGTTTCGTTATCGCCGCAGGTTTCGCCCTGATCGTCTGGGGGTTCTTCACCGCAATCACCGGCGACGAGGGCGTCGATCGGCCATTGGCCATCGAATCGATCTCACCCGTCGAAAACGCGGTGCAGGTTCTCCAACAGGAACGCATTGCCGTCGACCTCCAATTCGGCTACGAAGCAGTGCTAATCGTCGACGGGATTGAGCTCGAAACGACGAACATTGGTCAGCTGGAAGCCCAACGTGGCGAACAACTGGCGCTGCCGCCGACAGCCATCTTCGACCCCGGGAACTCGGTGATCTCGTTCGTCCCGAACGAGAATGCCGCGATCACCGAGTTGACCCAGGGCCGCCACACGGCTCGTGTGATTTACTGGCGGCTCGACGAAGGTCGAGAAAACGCCAAGTCATACAACTGGACGTTCGTCGTCGTTTGACCTACTCGGAGTCGTCCGACTCCGATGCTGTTCCCGGCACTTCGCCGGTTTCCAGCAGCGAACCGAAACGACCGGCTTCGACAATCGGCACGCCGAGTGCTTCGGCCTTTGTCAGCTTGCTTGCCCCCGGGCTCTCGCCAATCACAAGCGCCAACGTCTTCTTGCTCACGCTGCCCGGGCTTTTGCCGCCACGTGACGTAATCGCCAATGCGGCCTGCTCACGGTTGTAGCCGGGAATTGTTCCGGTGACCACGACAGCCTTGCCTTCCAGAGTCTGCGGAATCGCAGCCCTTGCTTCCGCGGCACGTTCGGCTGCATCGGGGTCACCGAAGTTCAGTCCTGCAGCTTCGAAACGGTCGATCAGTTCTCGATTCGTGGGGCCGGCCAACCATTGGCTGAATGTGGTGGCGATCACCTCGCCCACACCGTCGACCGCTGCCATTTCCTCGACCGAACGACTCATGATGTCGCGTAGCGTGAAGAATGCGTCGGCCAGCGCCTGCGATGCAGAGGGCCCGACATGGCGAACGCCCAACGAGCGCATCAACTTATGGAGCGGGCGCTGTTTCGAGCCTTGAATCGACGCAACGAGATTTCTGGCACTCGTCTCGCCGATCCTGTCGAGAGCAATCAACTGCTCAACCGTCAGCGAATACAGATCAGCTGCGTCATGAATCAGGCCAGCGTCGACGAGCTTCTCGATCATCTGCTCACCGAGACCTTCAATATCCATTCCAACGCGTGCCGCGAAGTACGCAATCTTCTGGATCCGCTGCACCGGACAATCCGGGTTGAAGCAGCGGGTGTCAGCCTCGCCCTCCGGCATGATAAGGGGAACACCACAGCCAGGACAGTCGACGGGGAACTCCCATGCCAAACTCCCCTTCGGCCGCACGTTCTGAGCGGCCGGGCCGACCACCTCGGGGATAACATCGCCAGCTTTGCGGACGATCACCAGGTCCCCAGGGCGCACATCTTTGACAGCCACCTGCTCACGATTGTGCAGCGTCGCCATTCCGACTGTCGAGCCGCCCACAAACACCGGATCGAGTACTGCGAACGGAGTGGCCCGCCCGGTTCGGCCGACGGACACCTGAATGTCGAGCAGTGTGGTGGTGCGTTCCTCCGGCGGGAACTTGTACGCAATTGCCCAGCGGGGTGCCCTCGCTGTGAACCCGAGGATGTCGCGCTGTTTCGGGTCGTCGACCTTGATCACCACGCCGTCGATTTCGTAGTCAAGCTCATGACGTTCGTCTTGCCATTGTTTGCAGTGCGTCGCAACCTCGTCGATGGTGTCGAATCGTTTGACGTGTTCGTTGATCGGAAAGCCGAGTTCGCCGACCCAGTTCAGGGCGGCGATGTGGCTGGTGAAATCGGGGCCGTCAACGACCTCGCCGAGTTGGTACGCCCAGAACGACAGCTCGCGTTGGGCGGTCTTGGTCGCATCCTTCTGGCGAAGGCTGCCAGCCGCCGAGTTGCGAGGATTGACGAATGGCTTCTCCCCTGCCTCGGCAGCTCGAGCGTTCAACCGATCGAAAGCCGAGGTTCGCATATACACCTCGCCACGCACCTCAACCACCGCTGGGACCACCGCTGGGACCACCGCGAGCAGCGTGCCATCATCCGGGGCCGTGAGCTCGTGCGGTACGTCGGCAATCGTCTTGACGTTGTCAGTGACGTCTTCGCCGACACGGCCGTCGCCGCGCGTCGCAGCCTGAACGAAGTGCCCATCCTCGTAGCGGATACTCATCGCCAGGCCGTCAAACTTCAGCTCGCAAACAAACGTCGGGACCTGACCATCGAGCCCTTTGACGACACGGTCGGCCCACGCAAGCAGCTCGTCACGGTCCATAGCGTTGTCGAGGCTGGTCATCGGAACCCGATGCTCGACTGGAGAAAAGGCGGTGCCGATCAACCCGCCGACCTGAGCTGAGGGCGAGTTGGGAACGATCAGATCAGGGTGGTCGAACTCGAGTGCTCGAAGCTCTCGGGCCAACGCGTCGAACTCGGCGTCACTGACCTCAGGATCATCGAGCGTGTGGTAGCGCTCGTTGTGATGAGCAATCTGTTCGCGCAGTTCGTCAACACGCTGTTGCGGGGAAGCCTCACCATCAGTCATGAGAATTGCAGCGTATTGGAACGCAACCCGAGCGACTGACCGGTTCAGGCGCCGAGCGCAAAGCGTGTGGCGTTGGCCTGGTCCTTGACCCGTTTGGCGATTTCTGCAGTCATCCGAGCGAGCCGACGGGCTACAGAAACCGAGTGGGCGTCGAGGCTGCCGCCAGGCGTCACCATGCTCTGGCGACGCAACGCCACCGGATCGCACCCGCGAGCCACCAGTTCGCACCACAGTTCGCTGAGTAGACGCCAATACCGTTCAGACGTCGAGGCGAGTGGCCCGCCTGTGGGAACAACTCCCCAGGCAATGACGCCGCCGTCGTCGAGGAACCGGTTGATGTATCCGGCCCAGTCGACCAGCCTTTCGTCGACCGGCACCGAGATAACTCCCGGGCCGGCAGCGAGCATCGTGGCAAGGTCGCAAAGTTCTTCGCAATGGATGCCAACAACCGCTGCACCGGCGAGCGATGCCATTGCACTGGACATCACATCGATCGCATGATCGGGGGGGATCGGAAAGTCAGGCGCCATCAGGTCGGCGAGCGCTGGCTCATCAAGCATGACCAGTTGCGGTGATGCCGGAAGTGCCCGAGAGATTTCATCAGCCACGGCGAGCAGCTTGCCCCGGACAACCTTGATCGCCAGTGCAAACGCTTCGGCTGGCTCGACACCGGCTTCACACAATGATGCACCGATCGTGAGCGGGCCGGGGAGATGCCAAGTGACCGGCAGGCCATCGAACGACACGTTGCGGGCCAGGTTGAGGAAGGCGTGCAGTCCGGCGAACGCCGAATCGTCGAGGCGTTCGGTCGCCAACGCGTCAGCGGTGAACGCTGCAACCTTCGGCAGCGACGGGACGGCTGCAATCTCGAATTCACCCATCGCAAAAGCCGCCGCAGCTGCCGCGTCACGGTGCGGCAGTGCGCCCACGCTGGTCGCGGCCCCATTGGCAAAACGACTGTCCCTTGCGATCACGTGTTCATCGTTTCACGCAGGAGGCCCTGCAACCGAATCCGGCAGGCCTCCAAAAATGTTCTGGCGGCTGCTGACGCGAGAACCGGCGGTTCCCGGCAACATAGGAGCATGGCTTCGGTGGACAAGATCGCGCTGACTGCGCACCGTGCAACATGGGTGGCACGCGTCGCCTGGATCGTCGTCGCTGTGTTCGGTGGAGCAGCCCTGCAAGGTGCTGTTGAGGGTCGAAGCGAGGCCGTCCGCTGGACCACCGGCGTCGGCGGCTGGGCACCTTGGGGGGCCGTGATGCTTGCCTTAGCGATCCCCTCGGTGCGCTCCTTGACGATCGCTCGGGTCCTTGCTCCCTTGGCTGTTCCCGTGGCGATCGGCGTAGTCGTCGGTGGCGCCGAGGCAATCCAAGTGGCGGCTCTGGCGATCCCCGCAGGCCTCGCCCTGTTCGCAATTTTCACTGCCGACGTCGGCCGCCAGTTCGTTCAGGCCTCCTCGTACGGCGATGAAGAACGACTCCCCCTGCGTTTTCCAGTCGCTGCTGGCAGCGCGGCCATCGTCACATGGGCTTTGTGGGCACCGATCATCGTCTTCGGCCCACTACTGCTTGCCGCCAAGGAGTATGTGTTCGGCGGCCTACTCAGCGTGATCGGCGCGGCCAGCTTGGGTCTACTCCTACCTCGCTGGCATCGGTTCTCGCGTCGCTGGCTTGTCCTCGTTCCAGCAGGCCTGGTGGTCCATGATCCCATTGTCCTGGCCGACACGCTGATGGTCCGCTCAGATCAGCTCGGTGGCATGCGCCTCGCCCCTGCTGACACCGAAGCAGCCGACCTCACGGGCCCCGCCAGTGGCTACGCCATCGAAGTGCAGGCGCTCGAAACCGTCACGACAGTCCTCGCATTCACCCCGCAAGATCCGGGTGGCAAGGCCCTCCACCTGACCGGCTTCCTCATCAGCCCGAGCCGACCAGGCAAAGCACTTGCAACTGCTGCCGCCCGCGGCATCCCCCTCTTGTGAATCCCGCTCCCCGAGATTCGCTTCGCCGTTTCTCTCGGCGGGCCCCGCTGGCTCGAACCTGTTGGTTGATCTGCCGCTACTGGAGGCCTACCTCGGCTGGAATTGCTGCTGTGCAACAACGGTCCGTTGCTGCGACACAACAGAAATAACGATGCCACCCGGCGATCTTTGCCGGGCGTCTGGGTCAAATGTCGACTGGGTCAGATCGACTCGGGTTGCCTGATCTGCGGTATCTCGTTCGATCCGTCAATCTGCGATACCGCCGCCGAGGACACTCGTGTCGGAAAGGTCGTAGAACACGACGCTCTGGCCGGGGGCGATCCGGCGCTGCTGGTCAGCCCACACCACATCGACCCGATCATCAACGCCGTCGTTGAAGACGTTGATCGTCGCTGACTGCGGGGTTCCGTGAGCGCTTGCCTGCACGAGCACCTCACCAGACGAGGGGCCGTTGACCCATGCCATCCGACGAACGGTGAGGCCGTCGCGCAGCAGGTCGCTGTCAGCTCCAACCGTGACAGTCTGTGTCTGAGTATCGACGTCGACCACGTAGCGCTTGGGGCCGCCCCCAGGGAGGCCAAGGCCCTTACGCTGACCGATGGTGACCATCTCGACCGACTCGACTTCGCCGACCTTCGCTCCTGCGGTATCGACGACATCGG
>JBLIMF010000185.1:0-5255 GCA_047638615.1 Gammaproteobacteria bacterium | reverse complement strand
AACCTCGCAGCGTCGTTGTTTGCTGCCGAGGCCATCACCACCTCCGAAGCCAAGGCAAAGCACCTCCGCCCAATCGCGGAGAAGCTCATCACCAAGGCCAAAAAAGCTCAGGAAGAGGGCCCGATGCAGGTCCACCGGATTCGTCAAATCCAAGCTTTTCTCGGCGACCGCGAAATGACTTACAAGCTGGTCCACGATGTGGCGCCTCGCTACATGGAGCGCCCGGGCGGCTACACCCGCATCCTGAAGATGGGGACACGTCACGGCGACAACGCCGAGATGGCCCGCATCGAACTCGTTTGAGTTCACAAATAATCGAATGAACGAAGGCCTACGGGCATGAAGGAGTCGGACGTGGCGAGGCGAGAGCAGCGCAATGTCCGGCTTCTGATCGCGTACGACGGTACTGATTTTCGTGGTTTTGCCCAGAGTGACGGCGTTCGCTCAATCATGGGTGTGCTCAGCGTCGCTGTCGCCCAGATCACACGGGTGTCAGCCGAATCGCTCGAACTCGTTGGTTCCGGTCGTACCGATGCGGGCGTCCATGGATGGGGCCAGGTGGTTAACGGGCTCATCCCAGCCGACACCGACCTGTACCGGTTGTCGGCCAGCATCAACCAGCTGCTTCGGCCCGAAGTGTCGGTGCGTGAGGTCGAATGGGCTGCCCCAGATTTCTCCGCTCGATTCTCAGCGACGTCACGTACGTACCGTTACCTCATCTGGAACGACCGATCTCCCAACCCGCTCCTTGCCCGGCACGCTTGGCATCTCGGGCCATCGCTCGACCTCGACGCAATGAACGAGGCTGCGCTCTCCTTCCTTGGTGACCACGACTTCTCGTCGTTTTGTCGCAAGCCGAAGTCAGGGCCGGGTTATGACCAGCCATCAATGAAGCGAACCCTGCAGGCAGCGCATTGGACGCGTGACTCGTGGCTTGACACGGATCCTTCGCCCTTGCTGCGCTTTGAAGTCACGGCCACGTCGTTCTGCCATCAGATGGTTCGCAGCATGGTCGGTACGCTCGTCGACGTCGGCTTCGGCCGGCTCGCCGTTGACTCAATGTCGGCAGTTCTCGCCGAGCGTCACCGCAACGCAGCCGGCCAGGTCGCCCCGCCGCACGGGCTCATGTTCCATGCTGTTGGTTTCGACGGCAGACGGTGGGACGCCTGAAACTGGCGCGATCTGGCTAGGTCGACCTGGGTTTGCTCGCTCACCGTGAAGTTGAGTAACGCAGCGATCGGCACAAGCGGGCTCGTCTCAGGAGCGAAGCGGAGCGGGGCGTGGAGCGTCGTCGGGAATGTTCGGTGCGATGTTGGGAAGCATCATGAGTAAATCATCGGGCGTGACGGCGGGCGAGTACAGCCAACCTTGGAAGGCATTGCAGCCGAGTTCGGAGAGGCGGTCACGCTGGTACGGCTGCTCGTCGCCCTCGGCAACGCAGGTGAGCCGCAGGCTCTCGCTGAGGCCGAGAATTGCCGCGGTGAGCTTCGTCGCTGCTGGGTCGATATCGATACCAGCCACGAAGCGGCGGTCGATCTTGACGCCGTCGACCGGAAGCTCGAGAAGGTGCGCCAAGCTTGAGTAGCCAGTGCCGAAGTCATCGATGGTCACGTGAGTGCCGGCCTGGCGAAGTGTTCCCATGTTGGATGAGGACGTGGCTCCGGGAGCGAGCAGGTTGGTCTCGGTGATTTCAACCACCATCTGACTGGGACGGGCTTCGATTGGGCGCAACGCTCAAGGAACGAATGGCCAAACGAAGGTGACGCGATCACCTTGGGATCGACGTTGACATGGACCTCAACGGCTCCGTGGCCGGCCTGGTCGAGGCGCCGCGCAAACTGCAACGCCAGTTCGAGCACTCGATCGTCAACTGCTTGGGCGAGTCCTGCCATCTGCGCCAGCGGCAGAAACTCGCCAACCCCGAGCACGCCGCGCACGGGATGCACCCACCGGACGAGCGCCTCAATTGCTGTGACGGTGCCCTGCACGTCGACGATGGGCTGGAAGAACGGCTGTATCTCACCGTTGGCTAGAGCTGACCGGAGTTGATCGAGCTGTGCTCGACGCTCGTTGATCGCATCGAACGAGGAGTTACCGGCTTCGGGCTTCGTGTGGCGCTTGATCGACATCAATTCGTTCGAAGCGCTGACAAGCAGCGAATCGAGTGAACTTGGCGTCGGCTGGAATGCGGAGCCGGTGCGGATTGCAAACGTCACCTCGTGACCGTCGACGATGATTGATTGGCCCACGTTGCTCTGGACCTGGGCACGCAGCCTCTCGATCGCAGCGTCGCTTGAGGACCGAATGGCCAGAACGAACTCGTCGCCGCCAGAGCGAGCGGTGATCAGTTCCGGCCAGCGAATCTCGTCGATGCGCTCAGCCACAGCTGCGAGCACTGCGTTGCCGGCTGGCTCACCGTAGAGCTCGTTGATCGAACGGAAGTTCACGATGTCCACCACCAAGAGGCCGAGGCCGCTGCCATCAGCGATCATTGCTTGGGCCACCTTGATGAAGCCGTCCCGGTTGAGGAGCCCCGTGCGATTGTCGTGCCCGGCGAGGAAATCGACGCGCTCGCGAGCGTCGACGAGTGCTGACGCGACCTGACCACTGACGATGTAGCTGCGGACTACTGGATCGTCAAGCAAGTTTTTGACGGTGAATTCGCAGAGGTGATGAACGCCATCGCTTGAACGGAGCCGAGCGTCGAAGTCGTCGGAACCGTTTGCCTGGACCGCCCGCAACCGCTCGAGCACGCGGTCGCGATCGTCGGGATGTACGTACGAAACGAATGGTTGGTCTTGAATCTGTTCCGGGTCGTGGCCGAGCTGGCGGGTGACAGCGCCGTTGATCGAGCGGACACGTCCGTCTTCGGCGAGCAGCGTCACCATTCCTTGCATGTTGTTCATGACGGACTGGAGCATGTCGACGTTGCCCTGGTCGAAGTCGCGCCGGTGACGATCAGTCGTATTGCGCGCCACGAACACAATGAGGTCATCGCCGTCACGGCATTGTTGCATTGCGCCCCTCAGCTCAAGGTGAATCCATGTTCCGCGCCCTTGGCGCACGCGGACGCGGAGCAGTTGGCCGTTGTTCTTGGCGGTAACGATGTTCATTGACGCAGTAACCAGATTGACGTCGTCGGGATGAACAAGGGGAAGCAACAATTCGCCGATGACATCGATCGAATCCCAACCGAGAACCTCGATAGCTTGCTCGTTGGCGTAGCGCACCACGCCGGCTGCGTCGACCGCGAGCACCGGATCGCCAAGTTCGTCGGCCGAAGGGCTGAATGGCACATCGTTGGCGATCGCCTCGAGCCCGTAGCGGCTGGACGCAGACTGTTTTTGAACCGTCTCTCTGGAAGGTTCAGAAGTCAAGCGGAGCATAGAATGCAACGCCTGAGCACGAACATGACTGGGTTGATCGCTCCGAGCGGCAACGCCAACGCTCGGTTCTGATTGCTTGCGGAATATGGCGGGCTCGTAAGCCGTTGACCACCACATGGATGGTTTGCGTGTCCTCATCGCTTCGACACCGGTAGGTCCGCTCGGCTCAGGTATTGGTGGGGGTGTTGAGCTCACATTGCACAACCTCGTCTACGGCCTCAGTTCTCGAGGCCACCATGTCGAAGTGGTGGCACCAGCCAACTCGCTCCACGTCGGTGAGCGCCTTCATCAGATTGACGGTGCGTTGCAAATCAGCGCCCAAGGCCTCGGCCGTGAGGCCCCGACCCAGTTGCCAGCATGTTCGGTGTTGGCAGCGATGTGGTCCCACATCGGAAGCCTGCAACACGAGGCCGATGTGATACTCAACCTCGCCTACGACTGGTTGCCCTACCACCTGACGCAGTTTCTTGATGTCCCCGTGTTGCACGTGGTGTCGATGGGTTCGCTCAGCGATGCAATGGATCATGTCATCACGGAGGTTGAGCGAATGCGCCCAGGCCATCTGGCCGTCCACAGTGCAGCGCAGGCCGCAACATTTCCTGACCCGAGCATTTTTCGAGTCGTTGGCAACGGCATCGTGGCTGAGCGTTATGACGTTCAGTTGACCGTGCCTACTGGTGCTCCGCTCGGCTACGTCGGTCGGATTTCGCCCGAGAAGGGCCTCGAGGATGTTGCTGAGCTGTCGGCTCGTACTGGCCAGCGCGTCCTCGTCTGGGGGATACTCCAAGACGAGGAGTATTGGCATCGGATCCAGGCCGACAACCCGCGAGCGGACCTGCAATACCAGGGGTTCCTACCGACCGACGACCTGCAAGCGCAGCTGGGTACGTGTGCGGCGCTTGTAATGACACCCAAGTGGGTCGAGGCGTTCGGCAATGTCGCCATCGAGGCAATGGCGGTCGGAGTTCCGGTCATCGCATACGCTCGTGGCGGTCCAGCCGAGATCGTGAACGACGGGGTCACCGGTTTCGTTGTTCCTGCCGATGACATCGATGCGCTCGTGGCTGCAGTCGGTCGAATCAGCGAAATCGACCGCGCTGCATGTCGGCAGCGGGTCGACGACGAGTACTCATCGGCCGCGATGGCTGATCGGGTGCTGGAATGGATTGGTGATGTTCTCGCCGCCCGTGTGCGTGTGTGACGCGCACACGTTGGCTCCCCAGAACGCGCGCCGTATCATTGCACAGTTCCGTGGACCAGGTCGCTTGCGCGGCCTGCCCTTGGATGCTGCACCTGCAGTCGGATCCACTTCGAATCGAGAAGAGCAAACGGCCATGGCCACATACACACCGAAAGCAAGCGAAATCACCCGCGACTGGCATGTCGTCGACGCGGAAAACATGGTCCTCGGACGCATGGCCACCGAAGTCGCCCGGCTCCTGCGCGGTAAGCACAAGCCGATCTTCGCCCAGCACATCGACACCGGCGACCACGTCATCATCATCAACGCCGACAAGGTCATCATGACCTCGGACAAGGCCAACCGCCAGATGATCTATACCCACTCGGGTTACCCGGGCGGTATTAAGAGCGAGTCGTTCGCTCACTTCCACGCACGCAAGCCCGCCGACGCAGTCCGTCGGTCGATTCGCGGCATGCTCCCCAAGGGCCCGCTCGGCCGCCAGCAGCTCACGAAGCTCAAGGTGTACGCAGGCCCGAACCATCCGCATGGGTCGCAGTCGCCCAAGACATTCGAAATCGCTGGCGCGAAGCGTCGCTGAGAACAGGACACAGAACAATGGCAACAGTACCCCTGACCCAAACCACCGGCCGCCGCAAGCGCGCCGTCGCTCGTGCCCAGCTTCGGCC
>JBLIMF010000184.1:0-5264 GCA_047638615.1 Gammaproteobacteria bacterium | reverse complement strand
CCCCTGTGGGCCCTTGCCGGAGTGTTCACCGCTCTGCGCCTCCTCCAGTACAGCGGCGACCGGGCAACCGGCGCTGTGCTCTTCCTGCTTGTCTCCATCGCTGCTGCGCTGTTCGCGGGCCGTTCGCTCGGAATGGCCACAGGCTGGCCAATCCCGCACATTGATCTCTCGGGCGTCGGCTCTGGCTCATCGTCTACGAGCCGGAACAGCACGTCACGTGGCCCGAAGCGCAAGCGTTCGAAGGGTCCAAAGTCATCGGGCGGCATGAAGGTCGTCAATGGCCCGTGGAAAAACGCTCCGCCACCGACGGCTCCTCTGGTCGGGCCGTCGGCCGCCGACCAAGCTGAGCTCGACGGCCTGCTTGACAAGATCGGCGAATCCGGTATGGATTCGCTCAGCGGCCCCGAGAAGAAGCGCCTCAACGACCTGAGCAAACGCCTCCGCAATTACTGACGCCGTCGAGCGTCGGAAGTCCACCTCAACAACTCGGAGCAGGCCCGTAAAGGTGAACTCTGTTGCCCGTCGGATCGTTGCACCAGTACTTGTCCAGCTCGATGCTCGGGCTGCACGTCAAGCCTGATTGATACCTGTTGCTCCCTCGACACAAACCCCATCGACGATGATTGGTCAGGTCGGGTTGAAGCCGGTGCGGTCGCGAGCAGCAGTGATCCAGGCGTAAATCAGCAGGCAGCCTGCCAGAACCGCTGCGATGTTGGCCAGCAGGTGGAACCCGAACGACTGCTTGACGAAGCCAGAGCTGAATGCCGCAAGCGCTCCACAAAAGCTCATCGTCAGGTCAGAGGTTCCCTGCACCTCAACTTTTGACTCCGCCGGCACCGACGTCGTGAGCAGTGTCGATCCGGCGATCAGACCAATGTTCCAACCCAAGCCCAAGAAGAAGAGGCCGACAAACATCAATGCCGGCACGTACCCGGCAAGCACTGTTGCCATCGTCCCGCTGCCGAGCACGACGGCGCCAATCTGAATCGAACGGACCCGGCCGATGCGTTCGACGGCGCGCCCGACAAACGGAGCAAGGCCGTACATACCAAGAATGTGGACGGCAATCACGAAGGCCGACAGATTGGCGTGGTCGTGGTCTTTCATGTGTGGCGGTGTCATCGTCATCACGCCGACCATCACGGCCTGCGAGATCGCCATCGCAGCAAAGCCGAGCCGCGCTCCAGAGGATTGGTTGATGATGCTGATCGACGCCTTCACATGCTTGATCGGGCGTGTTCGTTCGGCGGTCGGGTCGATGCCACCGATGACTGCCAGCGGATCGGGTCGAAGCCGTGTCCACACCACCGCTGCAGCGATCAAGAACATGAACGTGGCGAAGACGAACGGACCGATCAACTCGTCGAGACCAATACGGCGGGCCGCCGCCTTCTCGAATGGCGTCAGGAGCGGCCCGAAGACTGCACCGAGTGCGCCGATCCAGACGATAGCCGCGATCGCTGTCGCCTGATGCTCGGGCTCGGCGAGGTCGGCAGCCACATAGCGACCCTGCAGCGTCGAGGCCTGCCCCGCACCGAAGAGGACCATGCCGACGACGAAGAGCGGGAAGAACCGAAGTTGTCCACCGGTTGCAGCAATTGCTCCACCGGCCGCGCCGATCAGGAGGGCGGCGGTCATTCCTGGCCGACGGCCACGACGACGCATGAACGCCGCAAGCGGCACCATTGTGAGCGCCGCTCCGAGCGTGAACGAAGCGCTGCCGATGCCGGCGAGTCGATCGGAACCCAGCATGTCGCTTGCCAAAAGCGTGACTACTGCGACCATGCCCGCCACGGCCGCCTGACCAGGAACCTGGGCGATACGCAAGGACGTCAGCGTCCGCCGCTGCAACGCTGCCCGGTCGACCCTTGCCTGCTCAATCGTCTCGGTCACGGGGCCACACTTCCACACCGGTCACGGTGATTTCCCCATCAGAAATCGCCAGGAGGGCCCCTTCTTTCAGGCTCAGGCAAGAAGCGGCGCAAGAAATTGACCGGTAAACGATTCCTTCACCTTCGCGACGTCTTCGGGCGTGCCTTCGGCGACAATCTGGCCGCCGCCATTGCCGCCATTGGGACCGAGGTCGATGATCCAGTCAGCAGTCTTGATCACGTCCAGGTTGTGCTCGATCACGAGCACGGTGTTGCCCTGGTCGACCAGTCGTTGCAGCACGGTGAGCAGGCGACCAATATCTTCGAAGTGCAAGCCAGTGGTCGGCTCGTCGAGCAGGTAGATCGTGTGGCCGGTGGAACGCTTGGCCAACTCGGTGGCCAGCTTGACGCGCTGGGCCTCGCCGCCTGACAGGGTCGGAGCCGACTGGCCGAGCCGGACGTAACCGAGCCCAACGTCCATCAGTGTTTCCATGTAGCGGCCAATGCTCGGCTGATTGGAAAAGAAGTGAACGGCTTCGGCCACTGGCATGTCGAGGATCTCGGCGATGTTCTTGCCCTTAAACTCGATGTCGAGCGTGTCGCGGTTGAAGCGGGCGCCGTGGCATACCTCGCACGGCACGTACACGTCGGGCAAGAAGTTCATCTCGATCTTGATCGTGCCGTCTCCTGAGCAGGCCTCGCAGCGACCGCCCTTCACGTTGAAACTAAAGCGACCCGGCTGATAGCCGCGTACCTTCGACTCGTTGGTCTGAGCGAACAGTTTGCGAATTTTGTCGAACACACCTGTGTACGTTGCCGGGTTGGATCGCGGCGTACGGCCAATCGGCGACTGGTCCATATCGATGACCTTGTCGAGTTGCTCAATGCCGGTGATCTTTTTGTGCTTACCGGATGGCATCTTCGACTTATATATCTTCTGCATCAGCACGGGGAGGAAAATATCGCGCACCAGTGATGACTTGCCCGAGCCCGATACGCCGGTGACGGCGACGAAGTTTCCGAGCGGGATCTTGACGTTGATGTTTGCGAGGTTGTGCTCACGTGCACCGAAGATCTCGACTTCGGTTGATCCACGCGGCCGGCGGACCTCAGGGACCGGAATCTTCTTTTTGCCCGTGAGGTATTGGCCCGTGAGCGAATTCTTCGCCTTACCGATGCCCTTGACCGGGCCGGAGTAAACGACTTCGCCGCCGTGCTCGCCGGCACCTGGGCCGATATCGATGATCCAGTCGGCTTCGTTGATCGTGTCTTGGTCGTGCTCGACGACAATCACCGTGTTGCCGAGGTCTCGCAAACGGAGCAACGTCTCGATGAGACGACGGTTGTCGCGCTGATGTAACCCAATCGACGGTTCGTCGAGCACGTACAACGTGCCAACGAGCCCGGAGCCGATCTGCGACGCCAGCCGGATGCGCTGTGCCTCGCCACCAGCCAGCGTGCCTGCAGCACGAGACAGGGTGAGGTAATCGAGGCCGACGTCAAGCAGAAAGCCGAGGCGTTCGTTGATCTGCTTCATGACCCGCTCGGCAATCATGGTGTCGCGGTCGCTCAACACGAGTGCGCCGAGGAACTTCGCTGACTCCTCGATCGACATGTCACTGACTTCGGAAATGTTCTTGTCGTTGATCGTCACCGCAAGCGACGCCGGCTTCAGGCGAGCCCCGCCGCATTTTGAGCAGGCAACGAGGCGCATGTAACCCTCGTACTGCTCGCGCGCCCACTCGCTGTCGCTACCTTGATGGCGTCGACGGATCCACGGAATGACGCCTTCGTACTCGGTCGAATACGACCGCGACCGGCCGTACCGATTCTGGTACTTGACGGTCATCTTGCCCTTGACGCCGTGCAGTACCAGCTTCTGCTGTTTAGCGGTGAGCGTGTGCCACGGAGCGTCGAGATCGATCTCGTTGACGTTGGCGACGGACTCCAGCATGCGCGTGAAGTACTGCGTGTGTGCGCTGCGCCAGGGTGCGATCGCTCCTTCGGAGAGTGCTGCGTCGACGTCGGGAATGACCAATTCGGGGTCGACCTCGTAGGTCGTGCCCAAGCCGTCGCACGTAACGCACGCGCCGTACGGCGAGTTGAACGAGAAGTTACGGTCGGCTGGCTCGTCGTACGACGTGCCACACACGTCGCACGCCAGGTGCTGGCTGAACGTGATCATCTCGGCATCAGCGTCCCGATGGATGATCTCGATCTCAGCCACGCCGTCAGCAAGGTTTAAGGCTTGCTCGAGCGAATCGGTCAGCCGGCGATCGATGCCTTCCTTCAGCACGAGGCGATCGACCACGATTTCAATCTTGTGATTCTCGTACTTGGCAAGGCGCTCATCACGCTTCAAAAACTCGTCGATGTCGACTGTCTCGCCATCGATGCGGGCACGCACATATCCCTGCCCGGAGAGCTCCTCGAGCAGCGTGTCGTACTCGCCTTTGCGGCCACGAACGACGGGCGCGAGCACTTGGAACCGCATGCCTTCGTCCATCGCCATGATGCGGTCGACGATCTGCTGTGGCGTCTGGCGCTGCAACCGGGTGCCGTCATTGGGGCAGTGCTGGATGCCGATCCGGGCATAGAGCAGCCGGAGAGCGTTGTAGACCTCGGTGATCGTGCCGACCGTGGAACGTGGGTTACGTGAGCCCGACTTCTGATCAATCGAAATTGCCGGCGACAGCCCTTCGATCATGTCGACGTCAGGCGGATCCATCTGGCCCAGGAACTGCCGGGCGTAGGCACTCAGCGACTCAACATAGCGACGCTGCCCCTCGGCATAGATCGTGTCGAACGCGAGTGATGACTTGCCCGACCCAGAAATACCGGTGAACACAACAAGCTTGTTGCGCGGCATTTCTACGTTGACGTTTTTCAGATTGTGCTCGCGTGCACCACGGACGATGATCTTCGGTTCGTCACGCGACGACTGACGGCGACGGGGAGCGACGGCCTGCGATGCGGCCGACTTCTCCGCAGCTGGCTTCTTGGCGGGAGCGGACGTACTTGCAGCCATGAGCGCTCAACGCTATCGTCCAAACACCCAGTCGAACAAGTGTTCACTGCCACACCCGGTCCCCACCAGGCAGCTGATTGCCCAACAGAGTCGACCCCGTGGGTACGTTGCCAAATTGCATGTTCCCAAGCGTCCTGACGGTGCTTCGGGCGTTGGCGGTAGCTCGATGGCTGACCTGGTCCTGGACGGTTGATGTGGTCGCCGTCGCGGCCACCGGTGACGTCAACGAAACGATCGCTGCGGACTTGTGTGGGACCGCCACACACTTGGGTCGTGGATCAAGTCAAACGTCGAGCAACATGATGTGGACGTGACTGTCAACGTGATCGATCTCGGCTGCAGTGCCGCGCAGAACGCCCTCGCCA
>JBLIMF010000183.1:0-5292 GCA_047638615.1 Gammaproteobacteria bacterium | reverse complement strand
TGATACGGCTTGACGAGTTCGTTCATACCGGTCTCGAACCGTTCGGCCCGCACGAAGATGCGATGCTCGCAGCCGAGTGGAAAATGGCTCACTCGGTGCTCTCGACGTCGATGAACATCGGCCTGCTACACCCTGTCGAAGTTGTCCATGCCGTTGAACAGGCATGCAGGGAACGAAACCTGCCACTCAACTCGGTCGAGGGGTTCGTCCGACAGGTAATTGGCTGGCGCGAGTACGTCTGGTGCGTCTACTGGCTCTGGATGCCCGACTATCGATCGCGCAATGCGTTGCAGGCCGACCGGCCGGTTCCGCCAGTGTTCACCGGTGACGCTGACACCGACATGAAGTGTGTTGCGAGCACGATGCGGCATGTGCACGATCACGGCTATGCCCATCACATCGAAAGGCTGATGGTGCTCGGCAATCTGGCATTGACGGCAGGCGTCGACCCGTGGGCAATGACCGACTGGATGTGGGCGAACTTCGTCGACGGCGCCGAGTGGGTGATGCTGCCGAACGTGATCGGCATGGCGCTGTACGCCGACGGCGGGATGATGGCCACTAAGCCTTATGCATCCGGTGGTGCTTACATCAACAAGATGAGCGATTCCTGCAAAGGATGTCGATACGACCCGAAGAAGCGCACCGGCGACGACGCCTGCCCGTTCACAACGCTCTACTGGGACTTCATCGCACGCAACGAAAAGCACCTCGCTTCGAACCACCGGATGGCGCGCCAAGTCGCCGGGATGCGACGGTTAAGCGACCTCGAAGCTGTTCGCGAGCGGGCCGTCGACGTGCTTGCTGCGCTCGACGCCGGAACGCTCTAGAGGTCGTTGCGGGGATTCGCTGAGGCTTGTTCAGCTGTTGGAGTTGGCGATCAGCGAGTCTCGCAGGTCACGCTTCATGATTTTGCCGCTTGCGTTGCGCGGCAAGGACTTGTTGACGATCGTGATCACGGTCGGAACCTTGAACTTGGCCAGCCGCTCGCCGACAAACTTCTGGAGGTCGCCCGCGTCGAGCGTCTCGTCTTCCTTGACCATCACGTGGCAGGCAAGTTCTTCGCCCAGTCGTTCGTTGGGGATGCCGTAGACGGCTGCCTCGTAGACGGCCGGATGTTCGTAGATCGTTGCTTCGACTTCTGCGCAGTAGATGTTCTCGCCGCCACGCAGGATCATGTCTTTCGCTCGGTCGCTGACGTACACGAAGCCTTCGTCGTCGAGATGGCCGATGTCGCCGGAGCGGAGCCAGCCGTCGACAATGGTCTCGGCGGTTGCTTCTGGACGGTTCCAGTAGCCACGGATCAGTGACGGGCTGCGGAACCAGATCTCACCGGTCTCGCCAACCGCTAGGTCGTTACCCTCAAGATCGGTGACTTTGACGTCCATGATCGGAACCGGGCGGCCGGTCGATTTCGGGTTGTTGACGAAGTCGTCGCCAGCGTTCTGCGGTCCGTAGGCGTTGGTCTCGGTCATGCCGTAGCCGAGGCCCGGGCGGCCGCGCTGGAAGTTCTCGTCGATGCGCTTGACGAGTTCGGGCGGCATGGGAGCGCCACCGCCGCCGACGGAACGCAGCGAGGAAGTGTCGCGCTCGGCGAAGGTCTCGGCTTCGAGAAGATCCCAGCTCATTGTTGGCACGCCGACGAAGTTGGTCACGCGCTCCTGCTCGATGAGTTCGAGAGCGCGGTTCGGTTCCCACTTGTAGGTCATGACGAGCTTGGCGCCGCTGACGAAAGATCCGAGCATCACGGGGACGAGGCCAGTGACATGGAACAGCGGAACGCAGAGCATGAACGCGGTTTGCGGGGCCCCGCCCTCTTCGACGGTGGCTGGGTCTTCGGGCTCGCGGACGGCACTCACGGCAGCACGCGCGGCGAAGGCGAGGAGTGCGCTGAGCACGGCGCGGTGCGTCGAAACAGCACCCTTCGGTCGGCCGGTGGTGCCCGAGGTGTACAGAATCGTCATGTCGTCGTCAGGGTCGATATCGGCGTCGGGCATGGTGGCGTCGTCCAATTGAGCCACCGCCTCGTCGAGGTTCAACACGCCGTCTGGGAGTTCGCCGATTGCTCTGGCCACGATGACCTTGGCATCAATGGCTCCCGGCGCTGCGTCTTGCATGCGTTGCAGTCGTTCCGCGTCAGCGATGACGACCTTGGAACCGGAGTCCTCGATAGCAAAGACCAGTTCGTCGGTGACCCACCAGGCGTTCATCGGGACCACGACTGCTCCGACAGAGGTGATCGCGGCAAACGCAGCGATCCATTCGGGATAGTTGCGCATCGCAAGAGCAACGCGATCGCCTTTCGCGACGCCGAGATCATTCACGAGGAGGTGGCCGATCTGGCCCGCCAGTTTGAGGACCTGGGGCATTGTCCAGCGCTCGTTTTCGAAGATGATGAACTCGTCGGTGCGCAGCGCAGCGAGTTCGAAGAGCGCCCGGATGTTCGGGGGCGTGCCAGCGAAGACTTTGCTGGTCTGGCCCAGGACCTCGGTCTCTTGGATCTCGAACATCGAACCGGGGGCACAGACGGCCGTGCAGGCCTCTTGGAACGTCATCGTCATAGCGGCCGATTGTTGCAGGTCGGACCGCCTCGCGTCGTAGCGGTCACACTGTGCCTGGCACACTGTGACCGCTAGTTGATCGCGAAGTGGTCGAGGTCTGGGTCGTGGGTCATCTTCCAGTAGTCCACGAGGCGCCACGGCATGATCACGACAACTCGCCCGGCATCGTTGCGATACCAGTTGCGGAGGCCCGGGGTGCTCCAGATCAGCTGCTCATGGGCGGCATCGAACGCGTCGTTGTACTCAAACATCGGCTCGGGGTGAACTTCGATCGATGTGCCGCCGGCTTTGGCGATTTCAGCCAGGCAGGCAGTGATGTGTCGGGCATGGCACTCGGCCTGGAAGATGGCGCTTCCGCCATGACCGAGACCCGTGGTGGGGCCCTGCATCATGAAGAAGTTCGGAAAGTCCGCCACGGTGATACCGAGGTATGCGTACGGATCGTCGTTCGCCCATAGGTCGGCGAGGTCGACACCGTCACGGCCGATCAGGCCAAGTCGACTCGCCGACTGGAACACCTCGAAGCCGTTGGCCATGATCACGATGTCATGCTCGCGGTGCTCGCCGTCGGCGACGACGCCGGACGCGTCGACGTGATCGACCGCCTCAACGACCAGTTCGACATTCGATTTGCGGACCGTGGCGAACCAGCCGTTGTCGAGCAGAATTCGTTTCCCGTAGGGCGGATAGGTCGGCAGGCACTTGTCGATCAGGTCGGGCCGCCCGTCGAGTTCGGACCGCAGGTGCTCTTCCATCTGCTGCCGATGGCGCTCATTGGCGCGGTTGATCGAATGCGGTAACTCCCAATCAGGGTCGCGCTGCAAGAGTGGGAGGAGCCCATCGCCGTAGCGCCACAGCATCACAAATCGAAACCACGACCCGTAGAACGGTAGGTGCTCGAAGAGCCACTGCGAGCCGTCAGGGATTGGGTCGTGATAGCGCGGGATCGGCCGCGCCCACTGCGCTGTGCGCTGGTACACGGTGAGCTCGGCGACCTGATCGGCGATTGCTGGGACGATCTGCATCGACGACGCGCCGGTGCCGATCACGGCAACTCGCTTGCCGGTGACATCGAGATCAGCAGGCCAATGCGATGAATGGAATATTGGCCCCTCGAAGCTCTCTGTGCCCGGAACCGGTGGAGGCTTGGCAACGTTGAGCTGGCCGATCGCACTGATCAGTACTCGGTACTGCCGTGTTTCGCGTCCGGTCGGCGTTTGCAGCTCGACGGACCACTCGCCGGCATCGTCGCTCCACCGGGCACCAACCACTTCGGTGCCGAACTGCACGTTTGGCGTGACCCCGAACTCGTCGGCGTTGCGCTGCAGGTAATCCACGAGGTCGGCGCGAGCTGAGAAGTAGCGGGACCAGCGATTCGGCTTCGCGAACGAGAACGAGTAGGCGTGGTTCGGGGTGTCGACGCCCGCACCCGGATAGATGTTGTCGCGCCAGACACCACCGACGCTCGCACCGCGTTCGACGATGTCGTATTCGATGCCGAGTCGATCGAGCCGTACACCCATGATGATGCCGCTCGCTCCGGCGCCTACGACGAGCACGGATGGCCGGTCAGCTTGGGCGGGCCACTCGACGTCGCGTGAGACGAAACCCATCTCTTCGCGCATCATCGGCGCGTACTCGGCCGGTATCGGTTCGCCGAGGCACACGCTCATCATCTCGACCATCAGTTCGTCACCGGGGTCAGCGATGACCGGCTCGAGGGCGATGGCATCGACGGCGGCAGAACGGATCTCGTCGGCGATGTCGTCGCTGAAACCGGCGTCTTCCGGTGCGATCAGTCGGACATCGCGCCGTGGGAGGTACGGGGCCTCCAGCCACTTCCGGTCGCCGGTGATCTGAAACAAGCACATGGTCAACACCCGGAGGTCGGCATCGCGCACCGCATCAGTAACGTTCATTGTGGGCCAGCCTGCATCGTGACAGCATGGCCCCGGGTGCGCTGTCGCAGCGAGTTGCACCCGTCCTGCTCCCGTCCTGCACTCGTCCTGCACCCGTCCTGCCTTCGCTGGGATGGCTGGGTGAGAGGGCCAGTAGCTTCCCGAGGCGTGAGCAGACAGTCGACATTTGATTTTTTGGGGATGACCGAGTTGGGCGACGGGGCTGGCGGATACCGCGTCCCGATCGCCGACCGAGCAGTTGGCGGAGGGCGTGGCTCGCTGTTCGGCGGTGTTGGCCTCGCGGCTGGCGTCGCCGCGATGGAAGCTCATACCGGCAAGCCGGCTGTCTGGGCCACGGCGCAGTACATCGCCACGCTGTACAACCCATCGGAGATGCACCTCGACGTCGCCACGCCTGCTGTCGGCCGGAGCGTCACCCAGTGCCGGCTGCAAGCCACATCTGATGGCAACGAGATCGTCAATGTGCTTGGTGCCGTCGGCGAGCGGCCCGAGAAGCTGCGCGGCGTGTGGGACACAATGCCCGACTGCCTGTCGCCTGCCGACTCGGTCGACCCTGAACGACACTTCGACTACGCGTCGCTCCACGACCATGTCGAGGTGAAGATGGCGCGCGGGATGTTCGGCTTCTCCGGTGTCGGCGAGGCAACCGGTGACAACCGTTCGCTGGTTTGGGTGCGGATGCCCGGCGTCCGCGTTGATGCAGCAGCTCTGGCGATCATTGCCGACTACGCGCCATCGGTCGTCGGCAATGCAATGGGGCGGGTCACGAACCTGTCGAGCCTCGACAACACAATCCGCTACGCCGACGCAGC
>JBLIMF010000182.1:0-5308 GCA_047638615.1 Gammaproteobacteria bacterium | reverse complement strand
GATCCATCGACGATGTTCCTTTCCGACCGCCGGACCGGCATCCCAGGCTCAGCGGTCGTGCCGACAATGGAGGGGCAGCGACCAATCGTGGTCGAGGTCCAGGCGCTGACGTCGCCGGGCGTTCCAGGCGTGCCGTCCCGACGAAGCGCGCTCGGCCTCGATGGCCCACGCCTCTCGATGCTGATGGCCGTCCTCGGTCGGCGCGCTCGACTCCCTGTCGGCGAGAACGACGTCTATGCGTCCACAGCGGGCGGCGTGAAGCTCGTCGAGCCAGGCCTTGACCTCGGCGTCTGCCTGGCCGTCGTCAGCGCACTTCGCAACCAACCAATGCCTGCGGACGTCGCCGTATTCGGCGAGGTGGGCCTCGGTGGCGAACTCCGTCAGGTCGGCCAAGCTGCTCGTCGACTCACCGAAGCAGCCCGCCTCGGGTTCTCCCGCGTTGTCGTCCCTGCCAATTCGCCCGATGGCGAGGGCGACATTCGCGTCATTCGCGCCAAGACGCTCAGCGAGGCCATCGCCGCAGTCGGCCTCAACGGAGAGGCCTGATTCGCCAACGCCTGACGCATTGGCTTCCGAACGCACACTCAGAGGTCGATTGACAGAACCATGTGAACCCATTTCGCGTAAGGTGGTGGTGTGGAGTATCGGTACGGTGGAGCTAACGAGAAGATGCGCAGTGCGCTCGCTCGCGTCTCGCCTGGTACTCCGCTACGCGACGGCATTGATCGCGTGGTCCGGGCTCAAGCCGGTGCTCTCCTCGTCCTGAGCGACGAACCCGATGTCCTGTCGATCTGCTCAGGCGGATTTCTCGTCGACGCACCATATAGCCCTCAGCGGCTGTCCGAATTGGCGAAGATGGACGGTGCGATCATCATCTCAACCGAAGGCGGACGCATCGCACGAGCAAACGTCCACCTCGTCCCCGACCCCACCGTCCCGACCAGCGAGACCGGTACCCGCCATCGCACAGCTGAGCGGGTCGCCCGGTCTCTCGATGTGCCCGTGGTCTCGGCCAGTGAAGAGATGGGTGTGATCAACGTCTACGCAGGTGGCGAGAAGCGCCAACTGCAAGAAGTCGGCCACCTGCTCGAGCGCGCCAATCAAGCACTGCAGACCCTCGAGCGATACAAGGCCAAGCTCGATGACGGCATCAACAACCTGACGGCCGTCGAAGTCGAAGACGTTGCCACGTTGCGCGATGTGGTTGCAGTTGTTCAACGAGGCGAAATGGTTCATCGCGTCGCCGACGAGATCGAGACGATGATCATCGAACTCGGCATCGACGCTCGGCTGCTGCGCCTCCAGCTCGACGAGCTGTACGAAGAGATCAACGATGAACTCGACCTCGTCGTCGCTGATTACCTGCCGGTTAGCAAGTCAGCCGAGCAGACCATGTCAGACATGTCCAAGCTGTCAGACGACGACGTACTCAATCTGCGTGTGACCGCCGACGTTCTCGGCCGAGCTGGCGACAACGACGACCTCACCCAGGAAGTCGCCCCGAAGGGTCTGCGATTCCTGCGCCGCGTGAAGCGACTCGACGCCAAAATTGCCAACGATGTCGCCGGCCACTTCGGTGGCTTGGCAAAGATGCAGCGAGCAACGCTCGATGACCTGATGTCGGTCGAAGGCGTTGATGAGGCGATGGCACGGAGCGTCCGCGACACGCTCACTCGCATCACCGAGTCGACAATCCTCGACCAGTACTGACAACCCTCGGCCCGCACCCGAGTTGAGGGAAAAATTCAGGGGTTCTTGTCGGACGCGGTTGGCAGGATCTGATCCCACACTGCGTCGTCTTCGAAGCCAAGCGCCCACAGCGCCACCCCGTTCAATTGATACTCACGGGCCAAGTCCATCCGCAGACGGACACCGTCGCCGTCGACGTAGTGGACTCGACGGCCCTGGATACAAGTGGTTGTTCCATCGGTGACTTCGAGGTCGTAATCGAAAGTCCACTCACCCGTCTCGGGCACGGCGATGGGCGTGACGCCTCGAAGAACGATCAGATCGTCAACCGAGCGAGCCGTGACACTCGTGCGACCTTGCAGTTCCGAGGCCGGGCACTCACCGGTCTCGCCGACCGGCCAGTTCCGTCCATACGCAGCGAGCCCCAGCACGAGTTTGTCCGGCTGGCCCGTTGCCTCGATGGCCCCGTTGATCGAGCGTTCGACGAACTCAAGTGGCGCAATCGGCCCCGGGTCCCGCACCGAAAAGTCATAGGCCATCATCCGAATGCGATCGACATGGGGCGCAATGGCGCCGTAGTCGTACACCCAAAAACCACTTGCTGACGTTCGGCCAGCGTCGTACACCGGCGGAATACTGACGGTCAAGGTACGCCCGTCGGCACGGAGCGCTGCGCCGAGTTCGGTGATGAACGCCACCCAGTTCGGGCGAGTCGCTGCCCACGTGCTTCTGCCGTCGGCAAAAGCGAACTGCTCGTAATCGATGTCAATTCCAGCGAAGTCGCCACTCGCCGCGAACTCGATAATGGTGTCGACATGCAGTAGGCGGGTGGACGGGTCAGCAAGGATGGCGGCCATCTCACCGGCGGGGAGCGCGTCGACGATCGATGGGACGATGTTCGCACCGGCTTTGTCGGCAATGGATATGAACTGCTCGATGCCTTCGTCAAGTGCGTTTGGGTCGATCTCGATCGTCGAGACGCCGGTGGCGTTAAACCAGAACGGTGAGATGTCACGAAGCGACCCGACACGCTGTTCAAACTCGGGAAGCGAGTCGTCAAGCGCCCAATACGGCGCCCAGGCATCGATCGGAATGTCCGGCTTCGGTGCGGGCACCGATTCGGGCCGAGTGACGGCGTAGGTCGCGGCCCCCAGCACGACGACCAGCACTACTGCAAGCGCCATCAACGCTGATGGACGACGGGGAGAGGTTGCTGGCATTTCAGCTGCCGTTGGCGTGTCGTCAAGCGTCATTGCACACCTTCCGAGAGATCGAGTAAATTTTCGGTGAAACCGAAGTCAGCCAACCAGGGCACGCAAGTCGCGGACCGTGACGTCGACCAACGATTTACGAATCGTGAGGTTCGGAGCGGGATCAAGTTGGACGACATGGGGGACCCCTAGCGTTGCACACCCGGCAGCCAGAGCAGAGGCAACGCCAGTACGAGAATCCTCAATGGCAACGCACTCCGCAGGATCGACGCCAAGCGCCCGGGCGGCCGCTTCGTACGGTTCAGGGTGCGGCTTGCCTTGGGCAACTTCGTCGCCGGTGATTGTCATCTCGAATGACCCATCGGGGCACGCGACCAGGACCGCCTGCGCAAAGCGCCGCCACGACATCGTGACGAGGGCGCAGCGCACCCCGGCGGTTTTGCATTCGGCGAGGAGTTCCCTTGCACCCGGTCGCCACGGGAGCTCAGCCTGGACGCGCTCAATAACACCGTCCATTAAGTGATTCACGAGATCGACCGGCTCCATGTCGACACCCGCAGCACGCAAAACAGCTGCTGAATCGAGCAGGTCAGATCCAATGAGGTCCTTCGCCTGCTCGTCTGACCAAGTGCCACCGTGTTCCTCGACGAGCCGCTGCTCACACTCGATCCAGTAGGGCTCACTGTCGACGAGCGTGCCATCCATGTCCCAGAGCACAGCGGCCAGTTTCGTCATGCCAAAGAGTCTGCCAGCACAATTCGTTGACGTCGAAGAATCCGCAGTTCGCCCGCCAAGAACTTCGGCGCAAACGGAATCTTCGAATCAGTTTCTGAAGACGGTGATCTTGTCTTCGCCGATTGCATCGCGACGCTCCGGATCGTCGATGCCCTGTCCTTCACCGGGTGCGAGGCACAGGATTCCGAGTTTGCCCTCGGCCTTATTGTGATGAACAGCAAGGGCGGCATCACCAGCCTGATCAAGCGTGTACGTATCGGTGAGGAGCGGCTGAATCTTCCCATCACACAGCAGTTTATTGGCGGCCCATGACTCGGCGTAGTTCGCGAAATGTGACGAAAGGAGCTTCTTGAGCTTCATCCAGAAATGGCGATTGTCGAATTCGACCATGTATCCCGAGGTGGCGGCGCAGGTGACAATGGTGCCGCCGCGCTTGGCGGCAAAGACCGAGGCGCCCATTGTGGAACGGCCGGGGTGCTCAAACACGATGTCGACATCTTCGCCATTGTTGAGCCCGCGGATGTCTTTGCCGAAGCGCCGCCATTCCGACTCGTCTTGCGTGTGCTCGTCAGACCAGAACTGGTAGTTAGCGGCCCGGCGATCGATGACTGCCTCGCAACCCATTCGGTTGAGAATCTCGGCACGCTCGGGAGTCGACACAACGCCGATCGGCGTACCGCCGCCATTCAGAACGTACTGGACGGCGTAGCCGCCAATGCCGCCCGTGGCGCCCCAGATCAGGACGCTGTCGCCCTGCTTCATCCGGGCGCCGTTGTCGCTGACCAGCATCCGGTAGGACGTGGCGCTGCAGAGTCCGTTGACCGCCGATTCTTCCCACGAGAGGTGCGTGGGCTTCGGCATGAGCTGGTTGGCCTTGACGACCGATAGGTCAGCGAGCGCCCCAAAGTTGGTCTCGAAGCCCCAGATCTTTTGGTTCGATGCAAGCATCGAGTCGTTGTGCGCCGACGGGTCTTGGTCGTCGACGTAGTTGCACTGCACGGTGACCTTGTCGCCGGGCTTCCAGTTACGGACGGCCGAGCCAACGCGCAACACAACGCCCGACGCGTCGGAGCCGACGATGTGCTCGTCACGCTGGTGGCGCTTGGCCCATTCGGACTCACGAGCCATGCGATCGAGGAAGCCAAAGGTGGGCATCGGCTCGAAGATCGACGTCCACACCGTGTTGAAGTTGATACTCGACGCCATGACAGCGATGTAGACCTCGTCGGGGGCCAGGTCGGGTGTGCGGACTTCGTCAACGTGGAGCGACTTGCGCGGATCTTTGTCCCACGAGTCAAGGCCTTCAAACATGTCTGCTTCGTCGCGCTGAACGAAACAGCCTCGGTAGCTCTCAGGGATCGGGATATTGGCGATGTCGTCGCTACTGGCGCCGGACTGAATTGCGTCGAGAAACTGCTCCATAAGGCGAGACATTACCGATCGGTAACCTCCCACTCCAAGGCGTAGCCCAATCCCGTCGTCCGTGTAAAACGTTTTCGTACGTACGCCATAACCGGATCGTGACACAGCAATGCGGTCAGGCCAGCGAGGAGCCAGCGCGAAGACACTCATGGCGGTACGGCAGGGTGCACTTGCGGATGGCTCGCGGCGCGGGCCGGGCCGGGGCGGGGTTCAGGTCGGGGCTGTGCAGGGATCGGGGCGGGGTTCGGTTC
>JBLIMF010000181.1:0-5337 GCA_047638615.1 Gammaproteobacteria bacterium | reverse complement strand
TGCTGGTCGTTGTCGAGTGCGGTGGTGTCGTCGATCTTCGCGCTGAGGGTCCGCCCGATAGTGAACGCGACGCTGGCTGACAGGTTGGCGCCGATGATCACGGCGATGACACCCACGACCGGTCCGAACAACACGCCGCCAACGACCGTGAGCAGCGATGCAGGGAAGAGCACAAGGGGGCGGGCGAGGTACACGCCGACGAAGGCGAGGATGCCCCACCATGTGCTCCCGGTACTGTCGATGAACTCCTGTGCGGCGCCCGTGGCACTCAGGTCGTTGGCTGTCTGGTAGTTGCGCCACAGCACCATCGCCGTCATCCAGATTGCGACGACAACGCCACGCTGCACCCAGATCCGTCGGTTGTTCACTCGGTCAGTCTCGTCGTCGATGAGAGCGTCAGCAACGAGGGGAGACACTGAATTGTCGCTATCCATAGGGTCTGTCCAACCCAACACAGCCAGCGGGTCTTCCCGTGACAGCAGCCGTTTCGTATTCGTTTCGTGGTGCGGACCACATCGCGTGTTGGCATCCACGGTTCGTTGGAAGATCGGGATCTACGTCCAGGTGAGACCAGGGGCCGACCCGGCAAACGATTGCCGGAAGGCGTTGTTCACCTTTCCGAACTCTGCCAACCCGAGACTTGACCGCTGCGTCCAGATGAGCGGAGGGGTTCGAGTCCTGGGCACCTGTCCTCGCTAGGTTGTTGTCGTGCGTGAATCCTTCGGCCAAAGTCTGATGTCGTTGTGAGTGGATTGGCCACCGTGATCGCCGCCAAACCCGACTGGTTCACCGATGTGTATCTCGGAATCGAGCTTGAGCAGTACATCGGTATCGGAGTACTCGCAATCGTCGCCACGTTGGCGCACTTCGCTCTCTTGCGGTTGATCACCATTATCGTCCATCGTCGATACGTTGGCGACGACTTGACGTTTTGGGAAGGTGAGCGGCGCCGAGTAAACCGAGGCATCCTGTTGCTCGCTACCGGGACGACATTGCTGGTCGGATTCCCAACGCTCGATTTCGACCCAGACGTCGAAAGCGTGGTGCATCAGGCGGCCACTCTGGCGGCCGCCGCAGCGATTATTCTGGTCGCATACCGGGTCATCGACATCCTCGTCGATGTGCTCACGAGGCGCGCCGGCGAGACCGAGACGATGCTCGACGACAGTCTGGTGCCGTTGTTGCGCACGTCGATGCGATTGTTCGTGGCAGTCGTCGGGATCCTCTTTTTACTGCAGAACCTGGATGTCAATGTCTCGTCCCTGATCGCTGGCTTGGGACTCGGTGGTCTTGCGTTCGCGCTGGCTGCACAAGACACAGTCCGCAATTTGCTCGGCGGAATTACGATCTTTGCCGACAAGCCGTTCGAGGTCGGCGACTGGGTCGTTGTCGATGGTATCGAAGGCACCGTCGAGGCCGTCGGCTTTCGCTCGACTCGCGTGCGCACCTTCTACAACTCGCTGGTCAGCGTGCCCAACGGCAACCTGATGAATGCCGGGATCGACAACATGGGTCAACGTCGGTGGCGTCGATACAAGACCACGCTCGGTGTTGGCTATCACACTTCCACGGATCAGATGCAGGCGTTCGTCGAAGGGATCCGGGCGATCATCCAAGCCAGCCCGGGAATGCGTCAGGACTTTTACATGGTCGAGTTCTACGGCTTTGGTTCCACCAGCCTTGACGTGTTGGTGTACTGCTTCGTCGATGCCGCCGATTGGAACGAAGAACTACGTACCCGGCACGTCCTCAATCTCGACATCATGCGACTTGCCGAATCGTTGCATGTCGACTTCGCCTTCCCGACACAGACTCTGCACATCGCCGAGATGCCAGGGCAGCCCAAACAACGAACGCAGGTGCCTGACCGGGCTGAGCTTCGCGACGTCGTGAACTCGTTTGGCCCGGGAGGCACGAGAGGCCAACGTGTCGATCAGCCGATTGCAGGCGGCCACGAGAGCGTGCTCGAGAGCCCGTACGCCCAAGCCGACGAAGGCGGCTGACAGCGCCGTCGGCGGCTGGGCTGCAGGTGGTGCGCCTGTTCTCTGTGACAGGCCGTCTCTAGGGTTGCCTGCACCCGACTCTCCCCTCTGCTGAACCGAACGCATGTGGAGGAAACCATGAACATCAATCTCGCCGTCATCCGCGGCACGATCATTAACGACGCCATTGTTCGCGCCTTGCCAGCGGGGACCGACGTTGCTCAGTTCGATGTTTCAACATCGATCGAGAGTAAAGGGCGCACGGTCAACGCGTCGGTCCCGGTGGCACTACACCAACCGAGTAGCGCCGTACTTGCCACGCTCGTCAGCGGCGCTGACGTGGCCGTAGTCGGACGCGTCGAACGCCGATTCTTTCGGTCGGGTGGCATCACCCAGAGTCGGACCGAACTGATTGCCGAACGTGTCGTACCCGCTCGTCGTACCCAGACTGTGCGATCGCTGTTTGCTCAGGCTGCAGAATTGTTGACGGCCTGACGAATGCGAGACGGGCGCCTACGTGGACAAGTGTTTATGTACCGGTGACAATTCAGTGATGTTGTTGACGAAAATCCCCGACTTCCCGGTTCCTGACCAGTTCAGCCGCATCCGTGAACTGCGTGTTGTGCGCGAACCAATGCGGCTTGCGCTCAATGCTTGGAGCGTGTCGCGCCAGCCGCGCGGCGAAGGCCGCCACGTGTTCGTACTGCCCGGCTTTGGTGCGAACGATTCGTCGACGCTTCTCGTGCGCTCGTATCTCGGCCACTTGGGTTACAACGTGAGTGGCTGGGGGCTCGGTATCAACACCGGTGATGTGGAGGCGCAGTTCGAGCAAACACTCGACAACGTTGAACAGCGCCACCACAACGCTGGTGAGCGAGTGTCGCTCGTCGCGTGGAGCCTTGGGGGCGTTATTGCTCGGGAGGTGGCGCGCGACCGACCCGACCTGGTCGGCAGTATTGTCACGTTCGGGACTCCGCTCTACGGGCCGCGGCACACGGCGACCTCAATGGGTCAGCAGTCGCCGCTGAGGGATGCGATTGAAGAACAGATTCTCGAACGGTCAGCCCGACCGATCTCGCGGCCGGTCACGTCGATTTACAGCCGTCACGACGGCGTCGTGTCCTGGCAGGCGTGCGTCGACCCCGATCCGGACACCGACAACGTCGAAGTCCAGAGCAGCCATTTCGGGCTCGGTATCGACCCCGACGTGCTGAAAGTTGTCGCAAAGGCGCTGCATCGCGCCGAACGATGAATTAGCTTACGCTCCGGATCACGAGGCCTGTGCGCAGCTTCGGCGTGAAGAACGTCGACTTCGGGGGCATTAGCAGCCCCTCGCGAGCGGTTTTTTCGATCTCGGCAACGCTCACCGGCCGAATCAGCACTGCAGCCGTCGCCCGGCCACCAGTTGCTGCTTCGACAACATGATCGACACCGTGCTGGTACGTGACGCTATGCGGTGTGGCGGCGAGGACGTGCTCGAGCCATGCGCCATCCAGTGAGCGAACACCGTCGAAGGCACCGTCCTTCGGAGTGAGCCACTGGCCGTTGCCCTCGGGTCCAATGAGGCACAGTGCGCCTCGTTCGTTCATCTCAGCCAACGTTGCGGCCGACGGCGCGCCAGCATCGCTGCGATCGAATGCCGTGTCGAGTGCAGCGACCAGATCGTCGTACGAGATGTCGGTGTAGAGGCGGTGAATGGCTTCAACGCTGAGCTGGTCGGCGACCAGTTCGCTGACGAATGCCAGCGTGTCTTCAGCAGCAGATCCGGCTACGCCTTGGCCCCGCACTTCGTCACGGAATGTTCGGCTGATGCCGTAGCGATGGTGGCCGTCAGCGATCAGGACGTCATCTGAACCGACCTTGGCGGCAATCGCAGCAACACGCTCGGCGTCGGCAACGCGCTCGACAATGTGCTCGACACCTTCAACCGTCACCGACGACAGCAGTTCGCCTGGCTCGGCAAGCAGTTCGGTCAGGCCCTCGGCCAGCGACAGGCCCCACACCGGCGACATGTTGGCCCCGGTCGAGCGCGTGAGGTCGAGCCGGTCGGTGGAAGCCTTTGGCGTGACTCGTTCGTGCGGCAAAACCCCGCCGGTACCTTCGTCAACCACTTCGAGACCACCGAGTACGCCGGCGATGTCGCGGGCTGCACCGGCGGCATCCGTGAAACGCATTCGGTAGATGGTGAAAGTTGGCGAATCGTCGAACTCGATGACACCAGCATCAATCCACTCTCGCAGCACCCTGCCGGCCTGGTCATAGCGGCCCGCACCGTCGGACTCGCGCGGTACATCGACGTGCGTGATGTTGAACCGGTGCCGATTGTTGAGCGCGTCGACATCGATTGGTGAGAGGACGTCGTACGGCGGCGCGATCAAATCGTCGATTTGACGATCGGCGTAGCGGAGTGCGGGGAACGGAGTGAAGCGTGGCACCCCTCCAGCATGCCAGTGATCTGCCACGATGCCGAGATGCGAATCGAGCCTGTTTCCATTGGTCAGATCGAGACCGTGCTGTGCGACCTCGACGGAGTGGTCTGGTTGGCCCACGAGCCAATTCCTGGTTCTGTCGAAGCCATCGCAGCGCTCCGCTCTGCTGGCCGCCGCGTCGTCTTCGTGACAAACAACTCGGCATCGATAATTGCCGAGCACGTGGCATCGCTGGAAGCTATTGGTATTTCGGCTGTCGGTGACGTCATCAGCTCGTCGGTCGCAGCGGCGCTCCTCGTGGAGCCGAGCGAGCGTGTTCTGGTCACTGGCGGGCCGGGGATCGTTGAGGCGGTCGAAGCGAGCGGAGCAATTGCTGTCGTCAACGACGGCACTGTCGACGGTCGGAACGGTGGCTTCGATGCCGTGCTGGTCGGGCTGCATCGCGATTTCGACTATCAACGGCTCGCTGCTGCTGCAGCTGCGATCCATTCCGGAGCACGGCTCGTTGGCACCAACTCGGATAGTACATACCCCACACCGAGCGGTCTCGAACCTGGTGGTGGTTCGATCCTGGCGGCTGTCGCCACGGCCGGTGACACTGTTCCGACGATCGCCGGCAAGCCTCATGCCCCGATGGCCCGCGCAATTGAGCAGCACCTCTCGGCTGATGGCGCACCGTTCGACCCTGCAACCGCTGTGATGGTCGGAGACCGGCCGGAGACTGACGGCCTCATGGCGGCTCGGATTGGTTGTCGCTTCGCGCTGGTCCGGTCGGGGGTGAACGGCCCAAACGAGAGACTGGCAGGCTACGACGATCTAGTTATCGACTTCGACCTTCCCGACCTTGCTGCCCTCAGTGTGCTCATCCTCGGCTGAGCCCTACACCGGGCTGAGTGGGAACACCGGGCTGAGTGGGAACACCGGGC
>JBLIMF010000180.1:0-5403 GCA_047638615.1 Gammaproteobacteria bacterium | reverse complement strand
TGGAGCGGGAGAACGTGGCGATGCCCGCGGAGCTGGCGCCAGCGGCGATGACGAACCAGGGCGGCCAGGCGTGAAGTGCGACCAGGCCCACCTGTGAACCACCCTCGCAGCCGTGGTGGTACCGAGTGCGGCCTGATTCGACACGGGTGATCCACGTAGACGAGAGCGTCAGGTGCGCTGGTAGTTCGGCGCTTCCTTGGTGACGGTGACGTCATGCGGGTGGCTTTCTTCGCGACCTGCAGTGGTGACACGCATGAACTTGGCGGTCTGGAGATCGCCGAGTGTTCTGGCGCCTGCGTAGCCCATACCGGAGCGCAGGCCACCAACGAGTTGGTAGGCCACATCGCCGAGTGGGCCAGCGAATGGGACACGCCCCTCTATGCCCTCGGGAACAAGCTTCTGACTGGCCGCTCCGACGGCCGATCCACCGCTCGATTGGCCAGTCGCGTAGCGATCTTGGCTGTCTCCGGTCATGGCGCCCATTGAGCCCATGCCGCGGTAGCTCTTATACCGCCGTCCCTCGAACAGCTCGAGTTCCCCGGGGCTCTCTTCCACGCCAGCGAGAAGCGAACCGAGCATCACGGTTGACGCACCAGCGACGATTGCCTTGACGATGTCGCCGGAGAACGTAATACCGCCGTCACCGATGATCGGGACGCCGATCTCGTTGCCCTTCTTTGCAGCGAAGTAGATCGCCGAGAGCTGTGGCATGCCAGCTCCGGACACCACACGGGTGGTGCAAATCGAACCTGCGCCGACACCGACCTTGATTGCATCGGCTCCGGCATGAGCGAGTGCCTCGACACCCTCTGCGGTGACGACGTTTCCGGCCGTGACGGCGAGTTCGGGCCACGAGCCCTTCACACGTTCGATCGTCTTGATCACATTCGCGGAGTGTCCGTGAGCGGTGTCGATCGAAACGGCGTCGACGCCCATGCTGACCAGGGCTTCGACGCGTTCTTCGACGTCAGGGCCCACGCCGATCGCAGCGGCGCAACGCAGACGGCCCTTGCCGTCACGCGACGCGTTGGGGAAGTCGAGGCGCTTCTGGATGTCTTTGACCGTGATCAGCCCAGCAAGGCAACCGACGCCATCGACGAGCGGCAGCTTCTCGATGCGGTACTTCTGGAGGAGCACCTTCGCTTCGTCGAGCGACGTTCCGACGGGGCCGGTTACCAGGTTCTCGGATGTCATGAAGTCGGTGACGGGGCGATCAAAGTCGGCCCCTTCGCAGAAGCGAATGTCGCGGTTCGTGAGAATGCCCACGAGATGACCATCGTCGTCGGTGATCGGCACGCCCGAAAACCTGAAGCGACTCATCAGCGCCTCGGCCTCGTGTAGCAGGGCCGTCGGTGAGAGGGTCACTGGATCGGTGATCATCCCTGACTGCGACCGCTTGACCTTCTGCACCTCGGACGCCTGGTCGGTGATCGACATGTTGCGGTGGATAACGCCGAGGCCGCCGTACCGGGCCATCGCGATGGCCATACGGCCCTCGGTGACCTTGTCCATCGCGGCAGACACGATTGGGACAGCCAGCTCGATGTCCGCGGCGAAGGTCGCTGTGGTGTCGACGGCGTCAGGCAGAGTCTCGGAGTAGCCGGGGATGACGACCACGTCGTCGAAGGTCAGTGCTTCGAACTTGTCGAACAGACCGTCGTTGATGTTGTTCTCGCTCATTGCGATATCCCTGTCGTGTGTTGTGTTGCTGGTTCGAGCGTGACTGCTCGATGAAAATCTTCGATGTCGTGGATGTGACGTGAGCACAAGTCGGCTATCACGCCGACCAGCAGCCGGTGTTCGACGGCATGCACCGTTGCCTCAAACTGTTCGATGGTGCCTGATACATCGATCGGCACCGTTTCGGTGGCAAGAAGTGGACCGTCGTCGATGCCTTCGTCGGGGACGAAGTGGACCATCACGCCAGAGTCGGATCGAACGCCGTCGACGGCTTCTTGCCACGCTCGCTGAATGGCATGGAGGCCAGGAAGCTCGCCAGGCTTGGCCGGGTGCAGGTTGACGACGCGGCCAGGAAACCAGCCGAGGAAGCTCAGCGTCAGAATGCGCAGCCAGCCAGCGAGCACGATCAGGTCGGGGTCGAATCCGGCAACCAGTTCGGTGAGCCGGGCGTCATAGTCGGCGCGATCTTCGTTGAGATGGCGGCCGATATGGACGGCAGGAACACCGGCGGCGTCGGCGCGCTGCAGTGCGAACACCTCAGCCTTATTGGAGACAACAGCGACCACTCGGCCGTTGATGCGGCCATCGCCGCAGGCATCGAGAACCGCCTGCAGATTCGAGCCGTTGCCCGACACCATGACGACGAGACGCTGCTCGCGAACGGGGGAGTCGCTCATGAAAGGTGGACCTTTCCGGTTCCGGGGACGAGCTGACCAATGACCCATGTGGGCTCGTCGATAGACGCTTGAACGGTTGCGACCTGATCGAGTGCGCAGACGATGATCATGCCGACACCCATGTTGAGCGTGCGGTACAGCTCTTCGGTGCTCATTTGCGGTGTGAGTTCGCGGACGAGTTGGAAGAGTGGTGGTACGGGCCACGAACCGAGCGTGATGTCGGCGTCGACATCGTCGGGCAAGACACGGGGCAGGTTCTCGGGGAGGCCTCCGCCGGTGATGTGGGCCAGGGCCTTCACGGCGCCGGTCTGCAGCGTCGGGGTCAGCACGTCGAGGTACGAACGGTGTGGCTCGAGCAGTGTTTCGCCGAGTGGCTTGTCGAATCCGTCGGGCGTGGCGTCCATCGGAGCCCATTCGAAAATTTTGCGGAGCATCGAATAGCCGTTGGTGTGCGGCCCGCTCGAGCCAACACCGATCAACATATCGCCGGCCGTGATGTCAGGGCGGGGGAGGAGTTCGGCACGCTCGGCAACGCCGATCAGCGTGCCAGCGATATCGAACGAGCCAGGTTGGTAGATACCGGGCATCTCAGCCGTTTCGCCACCGAGCAGTGCGCAGCCTGCTGCCTTGCACGCATCTGCCATACCTCCGACGACCTCGGCGACGAGGTCGGCATCGAGGACACTGGCAGCGATGTAATCGAGGAAAAACAGCGGCCGGGCCGACTGGACCAGCACGTCGTCGATGCAGTGGTTCACGATGTCCATGCCGACACCGCGCACCATGCCGAGTCGGGCAGCCAATTCGACCTTTGTGCCGACGCCGTCCGTGGAGGCAACGAGAACGGGCGAGTCCATTGCCTTGATGCCTTCGGCGGAGAAGACGCCACCAAAGCTGCCGAGCCCGTGCAGGACACCCGGCCCAGGTGCGTCGTGAGTGGCTTCGACTGCAGCCTTCATCTCGGTGACAGCACGCGTGCCCTCATCGATGTTGACCCCCGCGGCTGCGTACGAAGCGAGTAGCGCACCGGGTGCGCGCCACGCAATGTCGCGCCGGACCTGCATGTCTTGGAAGCTGATCTGTGCCATCCGTTCGTACGCGTGAGCGCGCGCCTCAGCGAGGTCGGTGCCCACACCGGTGGTAGCGAGTACTCGGCCGCCAGATGTGTTGCCGTCGCTATCGACGCCAGCGTCAAAGCGGAATGCGTGAGCCGAGTCGGTGCCTCGATCGGTGATTGGATGGCCTAAGACCGGCTCGGCGGGGTAGTTCGGCGAAGCAGCAACAACAGCGACCGCAGCTGCCGACTTGATCCGCAGCGGGACCGACGTAACGTCGCCACGGGTGCAGGCCAGTGCGAGTTCGGCAAGGTCGCTCTCAAGCAACGGCAGTACGGCTTGAGCTTCGGGGTCGCCGAAACGCACGTTGTACTCGATCAGCCGGGGGCCATCAGCAGTGAGCATCAGCCCGGCGAAGATCACGCCGACGTAGGGGGTCTGAGCGGCCGCGAAATGGTCGAGTACCGGTTGGACAAATGTTTCGATCAGCTCGACGCCGCTGAATGCGACAGGGGCGGGAGCGTAAGCGCCCATACCACCCGTGTTCGGGCCGACGTCGCCTTCGCCGATGCGCTTGTGATCCTGAGCGAGCGGCAGCGCGACGGCGGTGACGCCATCGCATAACGCCAGCAGCGAGCATTCGGGGCCGGTCAGGCGTTCCTCCAACAGGAAAGAACCAGCGGACGCAGCTTTGGCGATTGCGGTACGTGTCTCGGCCTCAGTGGAGGGCACAACGACGCCCTTGCCAGCGGCAAGACCGTCGAGCTTGACGACGACCGGCCGGCCGAGTTCGGCCCACCAGCCGAGCGCCGTGTCGGCGTCGACGAACCGAGCAAACGCCGGTCCCGGGATGCCGAGCGTCGTTGCGAGATCCCGGGCGTAGCCCTTCGAGGCCTCGAGCTGTGCGAGATCGGCGGTCGGGCCGAAACAGGCGATGCCCCGTTCGGCTGCGGTATCGCTTGTACCGGCCACGAGAGCGGCTTCAGGGCCGGGAATCACGAGGTCGGTGTCCGACGTGCTGGCGTTGCCGATAGTGGATGCCATTCGAACGTCGTGGCCGTGTTGACGGCAGGCCCATGCAATTGCCTGCTCGCGGCCTCCGCCGCCGATGATCAAAACGCGCATCAAGCGATGACGCCTTCGAAGTCGAGCTTGGCCTGAGCATCGACGACAGCGATCGGGTACTGACCGGTGAAGCATGCGTTGCAGTAGCCGTCGTCGTCGGCCGCATCTCGGCTGGCAACTGCGTTCATCATCCCGTCGAGCGATAGGAATGCGAGGCTGTCGGCCCCAATGTGCGCCTGCATCTCAGCGACGTCGAGGCGAGCAGCGATCAGATCGTTGTCGTGGCCCATGTCGACGCCGAAGTGGCAGGCGTGGGTGATTGGCGGGCAGGTGATTCGGACGTGTACTTCGGAAGCTCCTGCATCACGCACCAGCTTGACGAGCGGTCCGGCGGTGGTGCCGCGCACCAGCGAGTCGTCGATCATGATGACGCGTTTTCCCTTGAGGTTTTCGGTCAGTGCGTTGAACTTGAGCGCGACACCGCGCTCACGGATGTCTTGAGTCGGCTCGATGAAGGTGCGGCCGATGTAGCGGTTCTTGATCAGCCCGTCGTTGAACGGCAGGCCGCTTTCACGGGCAAAACCAATGGCAGCAGGAATCGAGGAATCTGGAACCGGAATGACGACGTCGGCATCGACCATCGACTCCTTTGCGAGTTCGATGCCGAGACGTTGGCGAGTGTGGTGCACGCTGCGGCCGTCCCACACAGAATCCGGGCGGCTGAAATAGACGAACTCAAAGGTGCATCGGGCCGCCTTGGCCTGCGGTGCTAACACCTGGGTCCGCTCGATTTCGCTGCCGCGCAACGTGACCATTTCACCGGGCTTGATTTCGTCGACTTCGACACACCCGAGGGTAGACAGAGCACAGGTTTCGCTGGCGACGGCGTAGCCGCCGTGCGGGAGGCGACCGACCGACAGCGGGCG
>JBLIMF010000179.1:0-5428 GCA_047638615.1 Gammaproteobacteria bacterium | reverse complement strand
CGGTCACGTCGGCCGGATCGACGTCGATGTTCGTCACGGTTCCGACCACGATCCAACGGTCTCCCTGCCGATAGGTCCGGCTCTCGCCGAGGGTGAGCCGCGGCCGATCCAAGATGTCGTCGAAGCTCGTCCGTGCGGTGGTTTCGACGCTGCGACCGAGCATGCTCACTGCTACTTCTGGGCGGACCACCAGCTGATCAACCGGCGGTTCGACGATCGTTGGGTCAGGTTCGATGAACCATTCACCGGATCGCTGCAGCAGGCGATGCAATCGCTGCACGCGATATTCCTCGACCGAGGTGATATAGACAAGTTCAACCTCGGCAATGGCAACATCACCCGTCTGCACGATCGTGCTGCGCACTGCGTCCAGCTTGGAATAGCCACCGACGAGACCGTCTCGAAGGCTGATTCCGAGGAGGTACTCGGAGAGATCGGGTCGTTCGTCAGGATCGAGCAGGGCGTGTGCTTCGTCAAACTGATGGAAGTCAAGCGACGAGTAGAACGCCTCGACGGTTTCACTCGGTGTTCGCGCATCGGTTCGATCGACAAGAAGTGCCGCGAGCGGAGCAACAACGACTGCAATGAGGGTCGCCTGCAGCACACGGCGGCGGCGGGTGGAGTTTGGAATCTGGGCGCGCCTGAGCGCCCGTTCGACGTGAGGCCGCAGCAGTGACCACGGCAGCCGAATAACCGATCCGGCCTCGCGCATCGGTTCGGCCCACCGTTTGAGTCGACGATCGACGCGGCGCAGCACGCGGCCCGCCCCAGGGATCGGCGACCCGAGCCCGCGCATCCGTCGTGGGAGACGTCTTCCCAAACTGATCCAGATCAACATGATGACTCCTGAGCTGACGGACAGAAGTGGAATCACGCCCCACATGACCCGTTGCCAGTCAGGGATCTCCCGAATCGGCAGAACGTCGGGGAGCGGCCCCACATCAGCGCGTTCCCAGACTTCGACGTCATTGTGGAGCAGCCCAATTCGCTGCCATCCGCTCGACCACAGCAAAGGGTCGTAGAAGTTGTCAATCGAGAATACGAACTTGAGGTGGTACGGCGAGGGGTTCATCAGAAACTGCTGGAGCGAACCGATACCTGGGATGCCTCGATACTTGGCCCCTTCCAAGCGCTCAACCGCTCGGCTCGTCAGCTCCGGAAGGCGTCGTGCCGAGTGGTAATTGCCGTCGACCGTCAGGGCAGTCGTGTTGGCCGCCACCCATGCCATCTGGTCGCCGAAACCGAGCGTCAGATAGCGCCAGCGATCGTGCTGGTCTTTCTCCATGAAGGCAGTAATCGGGTCCGGGTCGACGGCACGTGGCTGGAACGGACGATGGCTTGTCAATGTGGCGGCAAACACCGAGCTCCCGATCGCTGTCATGATCGCAACGAACAAGAAACCCTGCGGGACCCATTGACCGATACGGGCGCGCCCGATGCGGGCAAGTACGCCGCCGCGCAAGCTGGCAATCGCCCAGCCAGCGAAGGGCAACAACGCAATGGTCGCCCAGATCGTGAAGCGTTCGAGCGTCAAGATGTCAAACGCCCCACCAAGCATCAGGCGCGGGATCGGCGTGGTTCCACCGGTTCCAAGCAGTGCAAGAAGGGCGGTCGATGCAGCGAGTGGCCAACCGCGCCCGAGTGCAGCTCTGGCGAACGCAAACGGTGCAAGCAACAAAAGGCTGGCCCACGGCACCAACCAGAAGACGAGCCCCGCTGCAGTGTCTTCGATGAAGCTCTTCCGGCTTGCATGCGGGATGGGCACTTGAGTAATTGGGTCCGAACTCGACCAGAGCCAGTACGGAAGTACCACCGTGATCAAGGTCGCGATAACGAGCACGCCGAAGACACCAGCGCGCATGGCGGCCGGAAGGACACGACGAAGACGGCGAGCGACCTGCGGGCGCAGCATCGCAAAACGAAATCGCACGAGGTGGCCAGTCGGTTCGCCGTCGATCGGCGTTTCCCACCGGTCGAGTACCGCTCGAACAGCTACTGGGCCCGCGAAAAACACGGTCCCGAAAAGCGTGGTGACGTGGTGGCCAGCCGTCGTTGCCGCGAGCAAGACGATCGCCGCAACGAGATCGACGCGTACGCCCTGGTGAATCCACCGCCGGATCGAGGGTTGCGCGTTCAGCAGAAAGCCAAGGGCGAACGTGGTCGGCAACTGGCCGAAGGTGTGCACGACTTCGGCCAACGACGACGACACGACGGCAAGGAGCGCCGCCCAGCCTGCTGCCTCCCTTGAAACCCAGAGCATCGAGAACCGGTACACACCGACCACGATGTTCAATACCGCTGCGATCTGCAGGATGACGAACGCTGCTTCGAGCCCGACCAGCCGCGAGAACAGCCCGATTGCTTGGTGTGACGCTGGCGGATAGCTCGTGACGGTGAACCCCGTGTACCAGCGCGGCTCCCACGTGCTGAACCAATCGCGGGCGTAATGGTCGCCAAAGAAAATGTGGACCCACGCGTCATAGCTCCCTCGGTAGCTGCCCGCAACGAGCAACGCCCCGTGCAGGAGCAATGCCAAGCCAAGCGCCCAGCGCAGCCTGGGATCGCGCCAGGTGGTCGGCGCCGCACTCACGATCTCATCTTCGACATGCCAGGTCGAGAATGAGTCCGCACCAGATCAGGTTCCGGTCAAGACGAACAACAGCTCAGGTGTTGATCGCATAACCAACACCTCGCACAGTTCTGACCCGACTGGACTCGCCCACATCAATCTTCTTGCGCAGATTGGCGATATGGACGTCAACGACGTGGTCGTCACCGACGTAGTTGTCACCCCAGACTGACATGAGGAGCTGCGACCTGGTCAAGACGCTGCCTGGCTGTGCCGTTATCGCATCGAGGAGGTCGAATTCGATCTTGGTCAGTGCCGCGACCTTTCCCTCGATCGTGACGGATCGAGTTGCCCTGTCGATCATGAGATCGCCGACGTGTTGGCTCGCGGTCCGGTCAGCCCCCGCTGATCCGCGCGTGCGAGCCAGGAGCGCCTGGACTCGGGCTGCGAGCTCTCGGGGCGAGAACGGCTTGGTCACGTAATCGTCAGCTCCAAGCCGGAACCCGACCAACTTGTCGACTTCATCGTCGCGCCCGGTCAGCATGATCACGAACGCACCAGAATTCTGGCGGATCTCCTGACACAGATCGAGACCGTCCCCGTCGGGAAGTGTCAGGTCGAGAATAACGACGTCGGGTGGTGTCGAGCGCATTCGATCCCGAGCTGCGCTCAACGTCGTGGCCGTCATCACTTCGTGTTGCTCGGCACGCAAAACGGCAGTGACGAGCTGCGCGTACTCTGGAGAATCTTCGACGACGAGTATTCGAGCGAACACTCTATGATGTTGTCACAGCTGCGCCAGCCGGACAAGACTCATTTGGCACACCGAGTGGTGGAACCTATATCGCAGACGTCTTCGTGCGCCCCGGTGCCGTCGGGATCGGAGCTGCGGGTGGCCCGCCGTTGGTGCGCAGCAACGGTCCGGTCGAGCTCGTCCGCAGCGCAGACCGCGTTGGAGGCAACATGATCGACCCTGGCGCCTCGGATGTACCACCGACCACGCTGAGCCGGCGCGGTGTGGTCCGGGGCTCGCTTGTCGGTGTCGGCCCGGACGCTGTCACCCCGCTGACTGTCTCCTCGGTCGGCGTCTCCCCGGCATACACGTCGACATATTTCTGCCCTGACAGACATGCGATTTCGTACATCACTGCATCGGTGAACCGACGAAACGTTCGAGGGTCGGACGGATCGCCGTGCTGGTGCACCCACA
Organism: Gammaproteobacteria bacterium; assembly: GCA_047638615.1. Taxonomy (GTDB): domain Bacteria; phylum Actinomycetota; class Acidimicrobiia; order Acidimicrobiales; family Ilumatobacteraceae; genus Ilumatobacter_A. Next base: position 1,649 of record JBLIMF010000179.1, on the reverse strand, counting down.
TCGGCTTGCCGAACCGAACGGTGACCTTCTTGAACGGTTTCATCGCCACTGTGTCGGGCGGCTGCACGGCAATCGTGCCCGAATGCCCGACCGGAATGATCGGCGCGTTGCACTGTGCGGCCAGACGGGCGACACCCGTGCGGCCCCTGTGGAGATTGCCGCTGCGCGAGCGAGTGCCCTCGGGATAGATCATGAAGAGGTGGCCGTCGTCAAGCACGCGAGCCGCTGTGTCAAGTGCAATCTGCGCGGCGTCACCTCCGGTCCGGTCGACCGGGATCATGCCCAGGGCCGGGAAGATGTGTTTGGTCTTCCAGCTGTCCATGTACTCGCCCTTGCCAATCGCCCACATGCGACGTGGAAGGGCGGCAGGAACAAAGACCGAATCACAGAACGACAGGTGGTTCGGAGCAATCAACGCTGGACCGGTACGCGGGATGTGTTCGAGGCCCTCGATTTCGAAGTCCCACATGCGATATGTCAGCTGCCGGATGGCACCCAGGACGTACTTGGCGAGGCGGTCAGCGCCAGGTAGTTCAGGTGCAGACTCAAACTCGAATTTGATTGGCTTACTCATCAGCGCAACGCCCGCCGGATTGGCTTGCCATTCGGAGCGATCGGGAGCTCATCGAGGAAGTGATACTCACGGGGACATTTGTGTCGGCTCAATTGCCGCGCGACGTGGGCTCGAAGGTCGGCTTCGTCAACCGCGCCAGCAACGTGCGCGACGACCGTCTCGCCAGTTCGCTCGTCGGCAGTGCCGGTGACAATCGCGCCGGTGACGTCTGGGTGGCTCATCAGCACCGTCTCGACCTCGGCCGGGAACACGTTGAAACCAGAGACGATGACGACATCTTTGATGCGGTCAACAAGATACAGATAGCCATCCTCGTCGAAGATGCCGACGTCGCCCGTCCAAAACCAGCCGTCGGCGGTGAGCACCGAATCGGTCATTTCGGCATCGTTGAGGTAGCCCTGGAACACACCGGGGCTCCGCACGACGACCTCACCTTCATCACCGATGTCAACGGGCACACCGTTGCCGTCGACGAGGGCAACTTCGACGCCCTCGAGCACCTTGCCCACCGACGACGGTCGAACTGGATGACCGCGACCAAGCGTGACGATCGGTGAGGTTTCGGTCAGTCCGTAGCCCTGGGCGATCTCGATGCCGTAGCGATCGCGAACTGCTTCGAACACGCCAAGCGGCAACGCCGCTGCGCCTGACGCGGCATGTCGAACTGTCGCGAGACTGTCGTCGGGGGCGTCAGCCTTTGCCCAGCGCTGCCACATCGGCGGTGCACCGGTCAACATCGTAATCCGGTGCTTACGCACGAGTCGTAGGCTCTCATCGACGTCAAATCGTCGCTGCAGCACGATGCTCGACCCGGCACGCAACGACGCCAACAGCACGACGTTAAGCCCAAAGATGTGCGCAAATGGCAAGCATCCGAGCGTGACGTCGGCCGCCGACATTGGTTCGGGATTGCCATCGAGCGCCTCGTGGATCCACGAGAGGTTCGCATGGGTGAGCACCACAACTTTCGGTTCGCCAGACACGCCACTTGTCAGCATGTAGAACGCTGTTGCGCCCGGCGACTGGTCAACAACACCTCGATCGTCGGGCAGGTCGTCGGGCAGGTCGTCGGGCA
>JBLIMF010000178.1:0-5433 GCA_047638615.1 Gammaproteobacteria bacterium | reverse complement strand
TTCTGCGCCTCTACGATGTGAGTACCGACGTCAACAGCGTCCGGAACAACACGCCAAACCTGACGACCCCAATCTCAGGTTAAAAGTTCGGCGTTGATGGCCGCTGCCCAAGCATCGAGATCAGAACGCTCTACGCTCGCTGCAGCGTGAGCGAATGACAGCTCGCTCATCTCGTTGGTCGGGATCAAGTGGATGTGCGCATGGGGAACTTCGTAACCAGCAATCATCATGCCGACCTTCGCGCAGCCGAACGCACGCTGCTGCGCCTGAGCAATCGTGCGGCTCACGTCGAACAGGTGGGCGTTCAGCTCGGGGGACGCGTCGATCCAGTGGTCAATCTCTTCGATCGGCACCACGAGCACGTGCCCGGCAGTAATCGGGTTGATCGACATGAAGGCCACGCAGCGTTCGTCGCGCCACACGAATGTACCGGGGATGTCGCCGTTGATAATCATGGTGAAGACGGTGCTCATACGTCAGCCACAGTACGCGCAACGTACGATGGCCTTGTGACCGACCCTCAACCAACATCGGCCATCCCTGACGCCGAGGCAGCCGAAGCCGGCCTGTTCGACAACCTCTGGACAGTGCCGAACCTCTTCACCCTGGCTCGCCTGCTGTGCCTTCCACTGTTTCTCTGGCTCCTGTTCAGCAAAGACAACCGTGCCGGAGCCGCGTGGATGCTCGTTGCGCTTGGGTCAACCGACTGGATCGACGGCTACATCGCACGCCGGTTCAACCAGGTCAGCGAATTCGGCAAAATGTTCGATCCGACCGTCGACAGGCTCTTCTTCTTCGTCTCTGTGATCGCCATCATCATCGACGGCTCGATTCCCCTCTGGTTCGCCCTGGCAGTGCTCTTCCGCGAAATTACCGTCGGGCTGATGATGACCATCGCGACGCTGTTCTTCGAAATGGAACGTTTCGACGTCACCTGGTGGGGCAAGACCGCCACCTTTCTCCTTATGGGCGCGGTACCGAGCTTCCTGATTGGCAACGCAGATGTCTTTGAGTCCGGGTTCTTCAGCGTCATGGCATGGCTCGCAGGCATACCGGGGCTGGCCTTGAGCTACTGGACCGGCATCAGCTACATCCCACAGGTTCGCAAGGGCATCGCTGAAGGTCGCGCGCAGCGTGCCGATCGTGTCCCTTCTGCGTCCTGATTCTCGCTACTGTGGGACAGATGAACATTCCTGCTGACCTTCGCTACTCGTCTGACCACGAATGGATCCGCCGAGACGGCAACACCGTGACGATCGGGATCACCGCATTCGCTCAAGATTCCCTCGGTGACGTGGTCTTCGTCGAGGCCCCCGAAGCCGCCAGCGTCGTCACTATCGGCGACTCGTTCACCGAGGTCGAAAGCACCAAGTCCGTGAGCGACATCTATGCGCCGGTGTCCGGAACAATTGTTGCAGTCAATGACAAGCTCGATGACACCCCCGAACTCCTCAACAATGATCCTTACGGTGACGGTTGGCTCTGCTCGATCGAAATGAGTGATCCATCTCAGCTCGACGGGTTGATGGATGCCGACGGCTATCGAGCGCTCACAGAAGGCTGAAAAACATGAGTACCTACGTGTTCTGCAACCAGTGCGGCCACCGCAACCCACCCGAAAGTGCGTTTTGCTCGAGTTGTGGTGAACCGTTGGACTCCTTGAACGATCGAACCATCACTCTCACGGCGATCGATCCGCTGCAAGACGCACCGGGCCCTGACGACGACATTGTCATCCCAGTCGGCGACCTGCCCCTCGAGATCGGTGTTCTGATCGTGCGTGCCGGCGCCCAAGCCGGCGCCCGGTTCTCACTCGTCGAAACCACCACGAAGCTCGGCCGCCACCCCGACAGCGAAATCAGCCTCGACGACATCACAGTCTCTCGACGTCATGCGGAGATCGTGCGAACCTCTGAGGGCTACGTTGCAAGCGACGCCGGCTCTCTGAATGGGACCTACGTCAACCAGGAGCGCATCGACCAGATGTTGCTCCGCCATGGCGACGAACTGCAGATCGGGAAATTCCGGCTCGTGTTTTTCGAGCGACACGATGGCTGAGCAACAAATTCCGAGCGCTTCGATGTCCCACCTCTCAATCGGGGAGGTCCTTGCGTTGCTCCTTGAAGAGTTCCCCGACGTCACCATTTCGAAGATTCGCTTCCTCGAAAGTCAGGGTCTCATCGACCCTGAGCGCACCCCGTCCGGTTACCGCAAGTTCTATGACGACGATGTCGAGCTATTGCGATGCATCTTGCGCGAGCAACGAGAAAACTACCTCCCGCTGCGAGTGATCAAGGATCGCCTTGACTCTGGCGAGATCGACCCGACCACGGAAATCCCACGCCCACACGGCCTCAAGAATATGCCTGACGACGACGACGCAGCCAATGCGTTGGTTGTCCCGGCGGCCATGGGCGCCGACGGTCTCTTCGTACGCGCCACCGAGTCTGAGAATGCCATTCCGCCAACCATCGACGAAGCACACATTGGTGCGGCGCCACCAAACGCCGACACGACCGACGTTGCCGAATCAGCGGATGCCGGGCCGACAGCCCCCGAGTCTCATCCCACTCCGGTATCGACACCAGGAGCGCCGAAGCCGTCGGCCACGATTCCTGCTCCGGATCTCCTTCCTGGAATCGTGGTCACCAAAGACGAACTGTGCGCAATGGCTGGCCTCGATGCGACCGAACTTGACAACCTCGAATCGTACGGACTCATCACGAGCATCCGAGGCTCCCGTGGGATGTACGGGGGAGGCGCACTCGACATCGCCCGCGTGTCTAAGCAATTCCTGGACGCAGGCGCTGACGCCCGCCACCTCAGAGGGTGGAAGGTCGCTGCCGACCGCGAAGTCGGCCTGTTCGATCAAATGATCCAGCCGCTTCTTCGCCAGCGAAATCCGCAGGCGACCGACCAGGCTCGGCAGCGCCTCGTCGATCTCGATCAACTCGGTGGGAAGCTTCGCGACGCATTGATGCAAGCTGCGATGCGCCACCACTTCGAAGACTGAGTATCGTCATTGCTGTGATTCCTCTTGAGCTGGTTGGCGTACGTGTTGAAGTGCCGGCGAACACGCCGATGATGTTGTTGCGCGAGCAGGGTGGCAACAACCGTCTCCTGCCGATTTATATCGGGACGCCCGAAGCGTCGGCAATCCACTACGCGCTTGAGGGTGTCGAACCGCCTCGCCCGCTCACGCATGACCTGTTTCTGGTCACGCTCCAAGAGCTGGGTGCCTCGGTCACGAAGATCGTCGTTACTGCGATGGTCGACCGGACATTCCATGCCGAAGTGCACCTTTCGTCTGCCACGGGGGAGAAGGTCATCTCTTGTCGACCGTCGGACGCTGTGGCATTGGCAGTTCGATGCGATGCACCGTTGTTTGCCAGCGACGAATTAATGGATGCCGAAGCACAAGAGGCTCCGGCTGAGCCCGAAACTGACGCCGCCGAAATTATCGACGACTTCAAAGACTTCCTCGACAACGTCAGCCCCGAAGACTTCGAAGCCTGAACGCTCGTGCCCGAAGGGGCACGGCACCACGAACGAATCGAGAGCGTCGGTTGCGAGGCTCTCAGCAAACTCTCAATCAAAGGTTGACGGTTGCGCGCCAGGTGCGTATAGTCAACTATCTCACAGAGCTGTAACTACCCGTTTGTGGTGCCGCCGCGTGAGTCTCGACAAGCGCCGACACACCGTGTTGCCCTGTCGGGTTCAACGAACCGGAGGTAGGACCATGGATGACGCACGACTCACTGATCAACAGCTCGCAAAAGCGCTCGGATACAGCGGTACGCAGACGGCCACCGTCGTCGGCATTTCCTACCGCCAACTCGACTATTGGGCCCGCACCGACCTGATTCGCCCGTCGCTCAGCGATGCCAGCGGAAGCGGCAGTCGTCGTCGTTACTCCTACACCGACCTGCTCGAGTTGAAGACCATCAAAAAGCTGCTTGATGCCGGCATTAAGCTGGAGCAGGTTCGCAAAGTGTTCGAGTACCTGCGAGAACACGTCACCACCGACATTGCCTCGGCCCACCTCGTGATCGAGGGCGAGAGCGTGCAGGTCTGTGCCGACGACGGACAGTTGATCGATGTCTTGAAGAAGGGGCAGGGCGTCCTCAACATGCTGTCGATGAGCGGCGTGCAGTCCGAGCTCGAAGCAGATGTGGCCGAAATCGCTGCTCAGATCCTCGACGAACAGCCCCACCGGCGAGTCATCTGAGCCGCACGCTCACCACTATGCAGCTCGAACAATCACCGCTCGTCCAACAGCACCGTGCACTCGACGCAAACCTCGTCGAGTTCGGTGGCTGGGAGATGCCAATCGCCTACCCGTCTGGCACGGTTGCCGAACACCTTGCTTGCCGCAATGGCGCAGCAATGTTCGACGTGTCGCACCTGGGCTCCGTGCGGATCCAAGGCGATGGCGCCTTTGAACGCCTGCAGGCCGCGTTCACGAACGATCTCACCAAAGTCGCGCCCGGCCGGGCGCAGTACACGCATCTCCTCGATGCAACCGACGCCTCGGTACTCGACGACATCATCATCTGGTGGCATCCACGCCCTGAGGGCGAGCCTGACGTGTTCGACGTGATGCCCAACGCTTCCAACACGGACGACGTGGTCGCCGCTATCGGGGGAATCGAAACAACTCGCACTCGTGCGGTCATCGCCGTGCAAGGGCCGACGGCCAAGGCACAGCTCGCTCCGGTCTTTCCCGAAGCCGCAGCAGTTGGTCGATTCCGTGTCGCGACATGCGAGTGGAACGGCACGAGCTGCACCGTTGCTGGCACCGGCTACACCGGCGAGCCGGGCGTAGAAATCGCCGTACCCGTCGATGCTGCCCCTGCACTCTGGGAAGCACTGATTGCTGCCGGCATCACGCCTGCCGGGCTCGGCGCACGCGACACCCTTCGACTCGAATCTGGGCTGCCGTTACACGGCCAAGAACTCGGCGCAGGAATCACCTCACTCCAGGCCGACCTCGCTTGGGTGGTTGCCTGGAACAAGCCGGCGTTCACCGGCCGTCAGGCGGCTCTTGCCGAACGTGAAACCGGCATCACTCGCCGGCTCTTTGGTATTACCGTCGAAGGCCGTCGGCCGGCTCGAACAGGCTGCGTCATCTCAATCGATGGCAACGTCGTTGGCGAAGTCACCAGCGGCAACTTCTCACCCGTCCTTGGCCATGCAATCGCCCTCGGATTTCTCCCACCGGAAACCCCCGAGGGGCAAGCAGTGTCGATCGACGTACGCGGTAAAGAACTCAGTGGTCGCATCGTGCGACCACCATTCGTCTGACCGACGCTACGACTTCTTCGCAGCAGCCTTCTTCTGCGCCGGCTTCTTGCGAGTGGCAGCCTTTTTCGTTGCAGTGCTTTTTGTGGCTACCTTTTTGGGCACCGCTGCAGGGGCAGGGGCAGGGGCAGG
>JBLIMF010000177.1:0-5443 GCA_047638615.1 Gammaproteobacteria bacterium | reverse complement strand
TCGGTGACCTTCATGATCGGATCGCGCAGCGGAGCCGGGTCGACGACTTCGAGCAGCAGCTCGACGTCGACTTCTTTGACGGTCAACCCGCCTCGGACCACATTGTCGCTTGCATTCATGAGTTCAATGCCCGAACCGCGCAGGTACGCATGCAGGTTCCCAGCGATGAGGTGGAGGGCTTGGCCAGGCTGCAATGTGACATAGTTGAGTAGCAGGGTCGCCGCGACGCTTGGATCGCCGTGTCCGTATTTTTCGCCGAGCCGCCAGGCCCACTGCGCCTGGCGATCGTCAACCGATTCGAAGCCGACGATTGTTGCGGTTGAGTCGAAGTTGCCTCGATAAAGGTCGGTGAGCGAGTCTTCGCCATGTTCTTGGACAAAGTCAGCGAACTGATCAGCACCGAGCCGGCGGAGATAGTCGATTGTGGAGCCGTATGGGCGGAACCCGCACAGCGCTTCGAACTCGGTCAGCGCAACGAGGAGCTCGGGCTTGGCTTGATCGTCGGCGAACACGCCACGCGCATGGCCCTCGATTGCCTGCTCGGTCGTTGGGTGGGCCTGCAGCGACAACGGCTCGCCGGCTGATAGGACTTTGAGGAGGTAGGGGAGTGTGCCGGTCAGGTCAGACAGTGGGCTGCCATCTTCGAGCAGCGTTGGCCCGTTCGGGTGAGTCCCGAGCCACAACTCGGCCCAGGGCTGGCCGCGGCCAGCGACGCCAAGCAACTTCGGGATGAAGTCAGAGTCACCCCATGCGTAGTGCTGGACGGCACCCTCTATGACGCGAACTGGCATTGTTCAGCTCAACTCCAACTCGGCGACTCGTTCGAGCACTCGGTCACGTTCGTCGCCGATGGTGGTCGTGTCGCCGTGGCCCGTGTGGACGACGGTGTGATCAGGAAGCTGGAGCAGCACGTCACGAATTGACGCCAAAATCGTCGGCTCGTCGGAATACACCCGGCCAGTGGCGCCAGGCCCACCACAAAACAGTGTGTCGCCGCTCAGGACGGCGCCGGTGGCCACGTCGTGGAAGCAGCAGCAGCCGGGCGAGTGGCCAGGCGTGTGCAGGATGGCGAGTTCGTGACCAGCGACGCGCAGTGTGCGGCCGGGTTCGATGGGTGCGTCGAAGTCGTGATCGGGGTAGACGACATCCCAGAGGAAGCGGTCGAATTCGTGGAGCATGATTGGTGCGTCGACGGCGTCACGGAGTGCGACCGCGGCGTTGATGTGATCGTTATGGCCGTGGGTCAACACGATGCCCTTGACGTTGCGGCCATTGACGGCGTCAATGATCGGCTGGTGGTCGTGTGCGGCGTCGAAGATCAGCACTTCCTTGTCGTCGCCGACAAGCCAGATGTTGTTCTCGACTTCCCACTCTCCGCCGCCGAGCGCGAAAACGCCCTCGGTGGTGATCAGTTCGATGCTCATTGGCTGTCGATCATGACGACCGAGCGCAGCACTTCGCCGCGTTCCATTTTGTGGAAAGCCTCTTCGACATCGCCGAGCCCAACCTTTTCTGACACGAAGCCATCGAGATCAAGCCGGCCTTGGAGGTACAGGTCGATGAGCATCGGGAAGTCGCGCTCAGGGAGGCAGTCGCCGTACCACGATGACTTCAGCGACCCGCCACGACCGAAGATCTCGATAAATGGGAGTTCGATGGTCATCTCCGGGTTCGGCACGCCAACGAGCACGACGGTGCCTGCCAGGTCGCGCGCCTCAAAGCATTGCTTATACACCTCGGGGTGACCAATTGCCTCGATACAGACGTCGGCACCGTTGCCACCGGTGACCGACCGGATGTACTCAACTGGGTCGGTAGTTTTCGAGTTGCACACGTGGGTCGCACCGAAGCCCTTTGCCCATTCGAGCTTGGTGTCGTCGATGTCGACGGCGACGATGATCGAAGCGCCAGCGAGCTGTGCGCCGGCGATCGCCGCGTCTCCGACACCACCGCAACCGAAGACGGCAACGCTCTGGCCGCGGGTGACCTCACCGGTGTTGATGGCAGCGCCGAGGCCAGCCATCACCCCGCAGCCGAGCAGGCCAGCGGCCTCAGGGGGCGCGGCCGGGTTGACCTTGGTGCACTGCAGCGAATGGACGAGAGTCTTCTCGCAGAATGCGCCGATGCCGAGTGCCGGCGAAAGCTCGGTGCCGTCGGTCAGCGTCATTTTCTGCTGAGCATTGTGGGTATCGAAGCAGTACTGCGCCTCGCCGCGCTTGCAAGCTCGACAGTTGCCGCACACGGCGCGCCAGTTGAGGATCACGTAGTCGCCGGGGACGACGTTCGTGACGCCTTCACCGACCGACTCGACCAGCCCTGCGGCCTCGTGGCCGAGCAGGAACGGGAACTCGTCGTTGATACCGCCCTCGCGATAGTGCAGGTCGGTATGGCAGACGCCGCACGCCTGAATGGCAACGACGGCCTCGCCAGGCCCGGGATCGGGGATGACGATGGTCTCCATCGAGACGGGCTCGCCCTTGGCCCTGGCAATGATTCCACGTACTTCCTGACTCATGTCGCAAAACGTATCGCACGTGCAGCGGTGGACCTCACACGATGTCGTAGGTCGGAGTTCGTCAGCGCTCAGAAGAGGCGAAGATCATCGGGCTTCATGCCGCGGAGTTCGTCGTAGTCAACTTCGACCCACGTGAATCCGCGTGACTCGGCGAGGATCTTGGCCTGGGGTTTGATGACTTGGGCAACGAACACACCGCGAATCGCTCCGAGCGACGAGTCGAGCTTCAGGCGTTCGATGTAACGCGTGAGTTGCTCGACGCCGTCGATCTCGCCTCGGCGCTTTACCTCGATGGCAACGACCTGATCCGATTCGTCGCGGCACACGAGGTCGATTGGCCCAATCGCGGTCGGGTACTCGCGGCGGACCAGCTTGAGGCCGCCCTCGATGGCGTCGGGTGAGGCCGCGAGCAATTCCTGCAGATGGGCCTCGACGCCATCTTTCTGCAAGCCAGGGTCGGTGCCGAGTTCTGCCTCGACGTCGCGCATCACTTCGTGGAGCGTGATGGTCAACGTTTCCTTCTTGGGGTTGGTGACGATCCACCGATGCCCGCCGCCGTCGGCAGCGTCGTCCTTCTCCTCGACGATCGTGTTGGGGGCGTTCATCCAGTTGAGCGGCTTGTATGCACCGCCGTCGGCATGAATGGCCACACAGCCGTCGGCCTTCACCATGATCAGCCGGTTGGCCTCAGGCAGATGGGCGGCGAGCTTGCCGGCGTAGTCGACGGAACATCGAGCAATGAGCAGACGCACGGCAGGCGACGCTATCGCTTGGGTGCGATGTCGACCACGGCCAACACTGACCCGATCCGATTTAGCGACCGGTTTCGGCGTGGTCTTGCATGCGTTTCTGGATCAGTGTCCGACGATCTTGCAGTTCCTTGTACGTGAGTGAGTTGACGCTTGACTCGAGCCCCATGCTCTTTTTGACACCGTCCATGTCGAACTCGACGGCGGTCGGGTCGATACCGAGTTCGCGGCCGAGTCGTTCGCCGTGCTTCGTGGCGAACAGCATCGAAATGTTCGCAACTTCACCGATCAGGTCGAGTTCTGGCGCAAGGCGCGCTATTGCACCGTCGAGAAACACGAGGTTTTTGACGTAGAGCATCAGCTCCTTCGGAAGCTTGGCGCCGTATCCGAGCAGAGCTTTTACGATTCGCTGGACCTCGTGGACCATCTCCTCGCCCGTCAAGGTCGTGGGGTCGATCGTCGCCTCGTCGAGCCGAAGGTCGCTGATGACCGCGTCGAGGTCGGTGTCCATTGGGAGGGCGCCGAGGTCGCGCAGCGCAGCCATCTGGACCTTCACGTCGTTGGTCGTGGCTCCGAGCATGAGTCGAAGGAATGCGTTGCGGCGTCCACCCGAGAGCCGGCCGACGATGCCATAGTCGAGCAGCGCGGTTCGGCCGTCTTCGAGGACGAGCAGGTTGCCACCGTGGAGGTCACCGTGGAAGATTCCTTCGACGACAGCACCCTCCATGAACGCGACCATCGCCGTCCGTACGACATCGACCGTGTCGATCCCTGCGTCTTGCATGCCAACCACGTCATCGAAGTTGAATCCGTGGAATCGCTCCATCACGAGCACCCGTCGAGTGACGAGCGTGGGATGTGGGCGCGGGACGACGTAGCGCTTTTGGCCAAGATCATGCAACATCGCCGCGACATCGAGCATGTTTGCGGCTTCCATCCGGAAGTCAAGCTCTTCGACGATGGTCTCGGCGAAGAGTTCGACGAGTGATGGTGGGTTGGCGAGCGCGGCAACCGGGATACGGCCGACCAGGTGGGGGGCGAGCCATGCCATCACACGAAGGTCTTTGCGGACGTATGCCGACACGGTCGGTCGCTGGACCTTGACAACGACTTCCTCACCCGACAGTAAACGGGCGACGTGAACCTGGGCAATCGACGCGGCGGCAAGTGCGGTTTCCTCGAATGATTCAAAGACGTCTTCGAGCCGGGCGCCGAGATCTTCTTCGACCGTCCGGCGGACCACGTCGAAAGGCTCGGCCGGAACCTGGTCGCGGCACTTCTTAAACTCCTCGACCAGCTCGGCCGGGAACAGGCCGTCGCCCGACGAGATGATCTGGCCAAGCTTGATGTAAGTCGGCCCGAGGGTCTCGGCAGCTTCGCGCAGGCGGCGTGAAATTACTGCGCGACTGGCTTCAGGTGTGTCGAACTTCCCGCGCTTCTTCGCGATCAACCACGGGGCGACCGCGCGACCGAGACGGGTGGAGACGCTCACGACACGCGAACCCGGCGGAAGCTTTGAGGGCTTGGTGAGTGAGGGGACCTCGGCTTGAGCTCGGGACCGCAGCGTGGCAGCGAGTTCCACCCAGCGGACCTCGTCGCGACGGACGTCCCAGGGGCCGACCTCGGTGAACGCTGCCCAACCTGTGTCGGATCGGTCGCTCGGAGTGGTCGATGATGACGACATTCCCTTATGATGCCGGAATCTTGGCCATTCGGCATGCCTGAGATTGACAGAAATCAGAGTCAAGGGACATGTCACAGGGTCCGACGACACTGTATGAGCGCGATCTTCTTCACTGTGGCCGAAGTGTGTGTGCTGTCTGCCTTCGCGATGCGGCTGTTCCGCAAGCGTGCGGTGCTGCGTCCTGCGGATGTTCGAGTCACTCGCTGAGTCGACGGCAACGGCGGCGAATTGCCCGGTGGTGCCCCGTGAGTGGCAACATCGAGACATGACAGAACGACCGTTCAACGTGCTCGGCATTCAGCAGATAGCCATTGGGGGCCTCGACAAGGGAGTTCTCACCGGGCTCTGGACTGGCTTGCTCGGTGTCGACAAGGTTGGCGACTACGTAGCCGAGTCCGAAAACGTTGATGAAGACATCCTGCGTCTCGGGTCAGGGCCGCACGCCGTCGAGATCGATTTGATGCAGCCGATCGACCCCGAGAAGTCGCCGAAGGT
>JBLIMF010000176.1:0-5454 GCA_047638615.1 Gammaproteobacteria bacterium | reverse complement strand
CCTTGTCAACGCGCACATCCTGCCAGTGGATATTGTGGCTCCGCCGGAGTGCAAAGTGCAACATGCCAGCGCCCACAGTGGCCTGAGTCCGCCTATCGATGATGATGAACGAGCCCGTGTCGCGATTGTCCGCATACGGGTCGAACGGAACCGGCCGGTCGAGGCTGAGGTTGCACACACCGATCTCGTTCAGCTCGAGCGTGTTGGCGGCGAGGTGCTCCAGCGAATTGACGTCGACCCGGTACTTCGGATTCGCAATGGTCACGCCAACGGTCCGGGTGCCGATCTTCATCAAGTACGTGCGGCCGGGCAACATCTCGTCGTCATGCATCCACACGACGTGTGCCTCGAACTGGTCAGCAACTTCGGCTGGCGCATCACCGATGCACATGAGGTCGCCACGACTCACGTCGATCTCGTCGGTAAGGGTGACCGTGACTGACTGGCCAGCAACGGCAATATCAAGGTCACCGTCCATCGTGACAAGGCGGTCAACAGTGCTGGTCGTGCCGGCAGGAAGCACCCTGACGGTGTCGCCTGGCCGAATAGAACCGCCGACAATCCGGCCAGAGAAGCCGCGGAAGTCGAGGTTGGGGCGGTTGACCCACTGAACGGGCATTCGGAAGGGTCCTGTAGCCACGTCATCATCGACGGGAACGTCTTCGAGGTACGTCATCAGCGTGGGGCCGTCGTACCAGGGGGTGCTCTCGCTGTGTTCGACAATGTTGTCGCCCTGAAGCGCTGAAACCGGAATGTAGGTGACGTTCAGCAGGCCGATCTTCTGGGCAAAGTCGGTGTAGTCGGAAATAATCGCGTCGTAGACCTCCTGCGAGTAATCCACGAGGTCCATCTTGTTGATCGCAACGACGACCTGTTTGATGCCGAGCAGCGACACGAGGTAGCTGTGCCGGCGGGTCTGGGTGAGGATGCCCTTTCGGGCATCGACCATCATCACCGCAACTTCTGCTGTTGATGCCCCGGTGACCATGTTGCGCGTGTACTGCTCGTGGCCCGGCGTATCGGCAACGATGAACTTACGCTTCTCGGTCGAGAAGAATCGGTAGGCAACGTCGATGGTGATGCCTTGCTCGCGTTCAGCCGTCAAGCCATCGAGAAGCAAGGCAAAGTCGAGGTCAGTTCCTTGGGTGCCGACCTTGGCCGAATCGACCTCGAGTTGGGCCAAATGGTCTTCAAACACCATGTGCGACTCGTACAGCAGCCGTCCAATCAAGGTGCTTTTACCGTCGTCAACGCTGCCGCACGTGATGAAACGCAGGAGTGACTTGTACTGGTGCGACGTCAGGTACTCGTCGATGTCGACCGCGATCAGATCAGAAATATGCGCCATCAGAAATACCCCTCTTGCTTCTTCTTCTCCATCGAGCCGGCGGAGTCGCTGTCGATCAGCCGACCCTGGCGTTCCGACGTGGTGGCAAGCAGCATCTCCTGAATGATCCCGGTGAGGCTGTCGGCGTCGCTCTCAATGGCTCCAGATAGCGGGTAACACCCGAGGGTCCGGAACCGCACGCTCTTGATCTCAGGCTCTTCGCCCGGTTCAAACTGGAAACGATCGTCATCGACCATGATCAACGTGCCACCGCGGTGCACGACCGGCCGAGGCGCCGCGTAGTACAACGGCACGATCGGTATATTTTCGAGGTGGACATACTGCCAGACGTCGAGCTCGGTCCAGTTCGAAATCGGGAACACCCGCAGTGTCTCACCCGGGCTGCGTCGAGCGTTGTAGAGGCTCCAGAGCTCGGGGCGTTGCCGTTTGGGGTCCCACTGGTGCTGCGGTGATCGGACCGAGAACATGCGCTCTTTCGCACGAGATTTCTCTTCGTCTCGCCGAGCACCGCCGAAACATAGGTCGTACTTGTTGGCCTCGATGACCTGTTTCAGACCGTCGGTCTTCCACATGTCTGTGTGCATTGCCGAGCCGTGTTCGAACGGATTGATGCCGCGTTCGACGCACTCGGGATTCTTGTGGACGACCAGGTCGAGACCGAGCCGCTTGGCGGTGTCGTCGCGAAACTGGTACATCGCGCTGAACTTCCATGTCGTGTCAATATGCACGATCGGAAATGGCGGCTTCGACGGGTAAAAGGCCTTCATCGCGAGGTGCAACATGACCGAGCTGTCCTTGCCAATCGAGTACAGCATCGCCGGGTTGTCGCTCTCGGACACGGCCTCACGCATGACGTGAATCGCCTCGGCCTCGAGTCGTTGCAGGTGCGTCAATCTATTGTCTACTAACTCCACGGACAATACATTAAACCACGAGACCTTTTGGTACAAGCCCCAGTTTGCTGCTCAGCGAGGGTGCCGTTGGTCCGTGGTGGTTCGATAGTCGGCCGCAAGCAACGTGACGTCGGCTGGCAGGTTGCCGCTGACGAGATCGGCGAGGCTGACCTCTTCCAGCACGCGCCGCAAGCTGCCGCGAATCGCCATCCACACTTCCGGCAGCGCATCGGCCGGTGCCGGATAGCTGAGCGCGCGGAGGCTCTCGTCGTGTACATCAGCGAGCGGGCCGTCAACCGCCCGGAACACGTCGGCCAGGGAGATAGCGCTCGCTTCACGCGACAGCGTGAAACCCCCAGCCGGCCCACGCTTCGAGCGAATCAGCTCGGCACGTTTCAGATCGCGGGTGATGTCGAGGAGGTACTTGAGCGAGATCCCTTGGCGCGTCGCTATTGGCTCAGCCTTCACCGTTCCACCGTCGACGTCGGCGAGCTCGCCCGAGGCGAGTTCGGCCATAAACCGCACTGCGTTGTCGACTCGCTCTGAAATCCGCATCGAGCAGAACGGTATCGCCCGACCCGCAGCCGCGACCGCGACAACTTGATCAGCGACGACGGCCACTCGCCTCGAGGGGAGGCGAGTGGCCGATAATCACGTGCCAAAACCGTCGAGCGCTGCGGCGGTCTGGGACCGGTACTCAGCAATCCGACGGGTCTTGAGGTCTTCGTACCCTCGGATCAAGTCGGGCAGGACGGCAATGGCGATCGCCGCGTCAAGCAGGTCGGGCTGCAACGAGCCCTCCACCACCTGGAGCGCCCGCCGGAACTCATCGGGCAAACCCGCTTCGGCACGACGCATCTCACTCCGACCAAACGGATCGAGTCGAGTTCCTCGCAGCTTCTTCCCGGACCGCAGGGCAACGAAGACCGCCCGCATCTTTGAGCTGACTGCCACCTTCGACGTCATCCCCAACGCTTTGAGCATCGGTGGGTGCAGCTTCCAAGCAACACGAGCATCGGGACCACCGACCTCCGTTGCTGCACGAGCACCCTCCGGCATCAAGAGCAGACGCGCGACCTCATACTCATCCTTGTACGCCATGAGCTTGTGCATGCTGCGCGCCACGGTTTCGGTGTACTCACCCGTCGACGACCCCGCTTGACGCTCAGCCGCTGCAGCCGATTCCACGTCGTCGAGAAACCGCGTCGCGTACGCAAGGTTCTGGTAGCCGATCAGGTCGCCGGCAAGCATCATCAACGTGTCGTTAAGCGCCGGGCCAGCGGTATCGAACACGCCGACGATCGCGTTGATCCGACCGGCAATCGCGGCAGGAACTGGCTCGACCGTCACCATCTGTGTCGCCGGGAGCTCGTGCTTGGCGGCCGCATGAGCTTCGACGAAGGCAGGATCATGCGCCCATCGACGCCCCCAGTCAAGCGCTGCCAGATTCGCTTCGACGGCCACACCGTTCAACTCGATGGCGTTCTCGATGGCCTCCACACTGACGGGGATGTGCCCCTTCTGCACGGCAACCCCGAGCAGCAGCAGGTTCGCCTGTGCCGCACTCCCTGTCAGGGTCGTGGCAAGCGCGGTCGCATCGAGGAACTGGATCTGGTCAGCCCGAGTCGCATCCCGGAGCCGTTGCTCGATCGACTCCGTTGGATACGGCGTTGCAGGTTCCGAGATCATTCGCCCGGTCGGTGTGCGGTGGTGCGAAACAATCGCAACGGTTTGGTCAGGATCGCTCGCGGCAATCGCGTTGTCACTCGCTGCCACGAGGCCATCGAATCCCAGGAGTAGGTCGGCCTGGCCATGACCCACGAGGTTCGACGATGTCCGATCACCGCGCGTCAGCACCACATCGGACACCACGGGCCCGGCTTTCTGGCTCAGGCCTGTCTGATCGAGGCCACGGAGCTCCCAGCCATCGAGCATCGCGGCGGTCGACAGGATTTGCGCCACTGTTACCACTCCGGTGCCACCGATTCCCGAAAGTCGAATGCGGACGAGGTCGACGGTCGTATCGGCGATCGGGTCGGGCACCTCCGCCGCCGGCTCGCCAGCCGCGGTCGGGCTGGCACCTGCGTCGCCGACCTCGACAATCATGAACGCCGGGCAATCGCCTTCGACGCACGACATGTCGAAGTTGCACGATGCTTGATCGATCGTGGTCTTACGACCGAGTGGCGTATCGACCGGTTGCACAGACAAGCAGTTGCTCACATCGCCGCAGTCGCCGCACCCTTCGCAGATCCGGTGGTTGATCACGACGCGTTGCGTGGGCATAACGAGCTGACCGCGCTTGCGAGATCGGCGATGCTCGGCTGCGCAGAACTGGTCATGAATGAGCACCGTGACACCCGGGATTAATCGCAGCTTTTCCTGCACCTCAACGATGTCGGTTCGGTTATGCACCTTGACCCCCGTGGGAAGGTCAACGCGTCGATATCGGCTCGGATCTTCGGTGGTGATGGCCACTTTGCTGACGCCGTACGCCAGCAGGATCGTGACCAGTTCGGGCACTTCGATCGGCGACACCGAGTCCTGCCCGCCAGTCATCGCCACGGTGCCGTTGTAGAGAATTTTGAACGTCATGTCCTTCTTCGCACCGACGCAGTACTGCAGGGCGAGTTGAGCAGAATGGAAGAACGTGCCGTCGCCGTAATTCTGAAACAGGTGGTGCTCAGCAACGAATGGTTCCATGCCGACCCACTGCGCGCCTTCGTTACCCATGGCAGTGATACCGATCGACTCGCCGACCCGTTCCTCGTCCATCAACAAAGTCATGCCGTGGCAACCGGTACCCGCGCCGACAAGCGCTCCGTCAGGGACCTTTGTTCCCCAATTGTGTGGACACCCAGAACAGAAGAACGGGGTTCGGTTGACCGCCAGGGGGATCAGCGCCCTCTCGCGCACGGGCGGTGGTTCCAGCGCCAGCCGATCGCCGACGCGCTCGCTGAGTCGCGAGCGCAGTCCGGCACAGATGGCATCGGCATCGAGCTGACCCCATGACCGCATCAGCGTGACACCGTGCTCGTCGGTCTTGCCCAGGACCCGCGGATGATGCCCTCGGTTGTAGAGCGCGTCCTTGATCAACCACTCCAGGGTCGGATTTTTCTCCTCGACAACCACGATCTCGTCGAGACCCTCAGAGAACGAACGGATCAACTCGGGGTTGAACGGAACCGGCATGCGAAGGTGGAGCAACCGGAT
>JBLIMF010000175.1:0-5465 GCA_047638615.1 Gammaproteobacteria bacterium | reverse complement strand
GCTCGACACTGGCGAGCCAGAGAGATTGTCGACGCCGTGGGTGCTTTCGACGTCACGTGTACGTCAAGATGCTGCGCGCACTGCACGCCCTCAAAAGAGAACGACCCGAGGCGAAACAGCATATGGCCGACTCGCTCGCCGTTCGTTTCCACGAGGCCGCTGGCTCGGGCGGCTTCATCGCTGCGACGAATCACTGCGGATGAGCAGTGCTGAACTGCCGAGAGGCAGCTGTGTCCCGAACTCAAACCACGGTGCTTTCGGCGACGTGAATCCAGCGGGTGAAACCACGCCGCTTCATGACGGTGTGCACCTGCACGTCGCCGAAACTGGTGTCGGTCAGCCAGTTCGTGATGTTGGTTGGAGCGACGAACACAGCACGCGGAGCAAGGCCAGCGCATTGTTTGAGAATGGCTCGGATGACCCCTTCGTCTGCGTCGATCGCATGGCCGTAGGGGAGATCGGTCACGATCGCGTCGGCGTACTGCACGTGGCTGCGCGAGTCGGCCTGAACGACGGTGCCTGGGTAGCCGAAGTGAGCGAGGTTCTCGTGGGTCATCCCAACGAGCGCAGGCTTCCAATCGACGCCGTATGCGTCGATACCGAGCGACGCTGCTTCGACCACGATCGACCCGGCGCCGCAGCAAGGGTCGAGGATCGAGCTTGCGTCCGGAACCAGGTTGATAAGCGCTCGTGAGAACCGCCCGTCGAGCGACGACGACGTTGTCCACGGCTTGTTGTCGTGTAACCGATACGACGCAGTGCTCTCCGCCTCGATCTCGCCGAACAGCACATTGTGCTCGCCGATGATCACCAGAAAATGATGCAACGGGTCCTGTAAGTCGGGGTATTTCTCGAGCGCGTTCGCAAGCAGAATGGCCAACTCGATCCGGCCGAGCGGCGATCGGCGCTCGGGATCATGGACATCAATGCGGAACCGATCGGATGTAATGGTGTTCGCTTGAGCCGCGACGGCGTCACGCAGTTCGTCGATAGTGGGCGCGCTCAAGATGATGCGGACGCCTCGGTGTACGTAGGCGGCGCGGTCGATTCGGTCGATCCGATGACAAGCGGCGACGCCATCGGCGTTTGGCGTTCCACCGGTGAGCGCCTTGGCCTCTGCCTGGACTAGCCCGTTTCGTTCGCCTCGAGCCGTTATCGCCACGTGTGAGTTGCTGGGCATTGCGTCATCATGGCGGGCGTTCTCGCAAGTCGCGAACAGCGCATGAAGTCGATCTGTTCGCTGAACTGTCGGCCTACCCTCTCCGCGGTGACGAAGCAGCCGAACCAAGCGCCTGATGGCGCCCAATTGCAGATGACTCGTCCATTGTCTGGCTGGCTTGCGATTGTTCTAGTGGCGGGCACGTCGGCTGCTGTGCTTGTGCTCGAGATTCTCGCCGGACGACTGCTGGCGCCGTATGTGGGCGTCAGCCTCGAGACCTATACCGGCATCATTGGCACGATTCTCGCTGGCATCGCATTCGGTGCTTGGGCGGGCGGGTATCTCGCTGATCGAGTCGACCCGCGGCGAATGCTCCCCGTGCTGCTGATGCTCGGCGGTGCACTCGCGGTCACGACGATTCCCGTTGTGCGTGTGATTGGCGGCGGCAGCTCTGGTGGTGGTGGGCCAATGATCTTGATCCTTGCCGCCTTCGGCTTCCTGCCGTCGGCAACAGTGCTCAGTGCGGTGCCGCCCGCCGTCATCAAGCTGCAGTTGCGGGATCTTGATCAAACCGGAGCCACCGTCGGCCAACTGTCTGCATGGGGTACAGCCGGAGCGATTTTCGGCACCTTCTTCACCGGCTTCGTGCTCGTAGCCACGGCAGGAGTAGAGACCCTGATCGTTACAACCGGCCTGCTGCTTCTCGTCAGCGGCGCCGCCTTGGGGTTCTTTGCAGGATCGACTACCGCATCGCCGCAGCAGCAGGCAACCGAACTGATGAGCATCACCGGGCTCGCTGCGCTGTCGATCCTTGGAACTGTCGCCATCGATTCGCCGTGTGAAATACAGACGAGCTATTACTGCCTCTCTGTGCTCGAGGAGCCCGACGACGCGAGCCGGACCATCCTGGTGCTCGACGATTTGCGGCACAGTTACATCGATGTCGACGATCCGTCTGTGCTCGGCTTCTGGTACGTCCGTCGGCTGGTCGACGCCATCGAATCTGCTCCCGCAGCCGACGACATCGTCTATCTCGGTGGGGGAGCGTTGACCATTCCGCGGTACATCCGCGAGAGCGCCCCGGGCACCAATCAGACGGTGTTCGAGATCGACGGTGACCTGATCGATGTCGTCGAGAACCAGATGGGGCTCGACCGTCATAAGCCCGAACCGATCCGGATCGTCGTCGGTGATGCCCGGCTTGCGCTGAACCGGGTTGCTGACGACAGCGCCGACATCGTGATTGGTGACGCCTTCGGTAGCCGGTCCGTGCCATTCCACCTAGCCACCGAAGAATTCATCGGCGAGGTCGCCCGCGTGCTCCGCCCGGGTGGCACGTACGCCGCCAACATCATCGATGGAGGCCAGCAGCGATTCGTTGCCGCTGAAGCTGCGACGATCGCTCGCCAGTTCGACCACGTTGTGGTGATTCGTGGTGAAGCAATCGCAGCCGGCCGCCGCGGCAACGCCGTGATCATCGCTCGTGATACGCCGATCGACGCCGTGGCTCTCGATGCACTGCGGGTTGCTTCAGGCGATGCCGGTGAACTGGTCGACGACTTCGACGCCTTCATCGATGGTGCAACGATCCTGACCGATGACTTCGCCCCCGTCGATCAGCTCATCAACGTTGGCTCTTGAATCGCCTCGCTGGGCGCAAGGGCGTGGCGCAAGACGAGACCTCGCGAACATTTGCGCCGAATTCTGTCTCGAGTCAGCGCGACTGGCGCCCAGGTGCTGGACATCGTTCCCGAACGACGGTGCGACGTGCCGCGTGTCACGCTCGTTGAGGGCCAACCGCATGACGACGCGAGTTGGGTTCGCGTCGGGGTGCCTCTACCATTGCATGGCCGTGATCGGGATACGTCCCCTGAACGACAAGAACGACAAATGATGTTCGTGTAGGCCCTCCCCGACGTTGGGAACGGAACCGCACGGCACCCTATGAATCGTGCTCCGAGTGTCTGAGCGCACCTACATTGGTGTGTCCAGGCCCGGAGCATTTGCGTGGAGAGCCCCCGGTATATCGCCGGATGGCTTGGACAACGGAAAGGCTGCCGGAAATGGCACAACAAGCGATCGTCGGCGAAAAGGTCGGCATGACGCAAACGTGGGTGGACGACAAAGTCGTTCCCGTCACGATGCTTCGTGTTGAACCTATGCGCATCGTGCAGATCAAGACCAGTGAACGTGATGGATACACCGCTTTGCAGGTGACCTACGGGCAAAAAAAGGCCAACAAGCTGAATAAGCCGCAGGCCGGACACTTCGAGAAAGCTGGCGTGGAGCCGGGAAAGCGGCTCGTTGAGCTGCGTCTCGACTCCGTAGACGGCTTCGAAGTCGGCCAAGAGATCACGGTCGAGCAAATCGCCACTGGTACCAAGGTCGATGTGACCGGTACCAGTCGTGGTAAAGGCTTTGCCGGCGTCATGAAGCGTCACAACTTCAAGGGCGCACCTGCTTCGCACGGTGCTCACAAGAACCACCGCAAGCCCGGCGCCATCGGCCAATGCGCCTTCCCAGCTCGTGTCTTTAAGGGCATGCGCATGGCAGGACATATGGGCCACGAGCAGGTCACGACGCAGAATCTCGAAGTCGTCAAGAGCGACCTTGAGCGCAACATTCTGCTCATTAAAGGCTCCGTCCCCGGCCCCGCCGGCGGCGTCGTCATCGTTCGCAACGCCGTCAAGCTCGCTGGAAAGGCTTCCTGACATGGCAGCACTGACTCTCAAGAACGCTTCCGGCAAAGACGCGGGCTCGGTCGACCTCGATGACGCAATCTTCGGCCTTGAGCCGAACGTGCCGCTCATGCACCAGGTCGTCACCGCTCAGCTCGCCTCACGTCGTGCCGGTACGCAGAGCGCCAAGACTCGCGCCGAGGTGCGTGGTGGCGGTCGCAAGCCGTACGCCCAGAAGGGCACCGGTAATGCCCGTCAGGGCTCGATCCGTGCACCGCAGTTCGCTGGTGGTGGCGTTGCGTTGGCTCCCAAGCCCCGCAGCTACAGCCAGAAGACGCCGAAAAAGATGATTAAGGCGGCCCTCCGATCGGCACTGTCTGACCGGGCCGCCGAAGGCAAAGTCATCGTTGTCGATAGCTACGGCATCGACGCACCGAAGACCAAGGATGCCAAAGCACTCCTCGCCGCACTCGACATTTCGGGCACTGTGCTCCTAGTGGTCGGTCGGGACGATGCCAACGCTGCCTTGAGCTTCCGGAACCTGCCGCACGTGCAAGTCATCAGCCCCGGAGAGCTCAACACGTACGACGTGCTGTGCAACGACTGGCTCGTCTTCAGTAAAGACGTCGTTCCTGCCAGTGACGCCCAGGCGACTGCGCCGAAGGCTGCGCAGCCTGCACCTGAAGCTGATTCGTCAGCGCATGGCGACGGCTCGCACGCTCCGATCGAGGGCGACGAAATGCCCGAGGGTTTCCCGATCAAGGGCAACGCTAGCTCGATGCTCTACCACCTGCCCGATACGTCCTTCTACAACCGGACAGTCGCCGAAGTGTGGTTTGCCACTGAAGAAGCCGCAAGAGCCGCTGGCTTCACCCGCCCGGCTTCGCAGCTGAAGAAGGAAGAGGAGTCCTGATATGAAGGATCCCCGCGACATCATCATCGCTCCGATCGTTTCCGAGAAGAGCTACGCCCTCATCGAGACCGGCGTGTACACCTTCGAAGTGGCCAAGTCCGCCTCCAAGCCCGAGATTCGCGATGCGATCGAGAGCATTTGGGGCGTCGAGGTCCGCAAGGTCAACACACTCAACCGTCAGGGCAAGCGCAAGCGCACCCGTGGTACCAACCGAGTCGGTCAAAAGCCCAGCCAAAAGCGGGCCATCGTTACCCTGGCAGCGGGCGAAATCCCGCTGTTCGAGAACTGAGCGCATCATGGCAATTCGTTCACGCAAGCCCACATCCCCCGGTCGTCGCTTCCAGACGAGCTCCGACTTCAGCGACGTCACGAAGACGTCGCCTGAGAAGACGTTGCTCGCTCCAAAGAGCCGCACCGGTGGTCGTAACAGCTACGGCCGCAAGACCAGCCGTCATCGCGGCGGTGGCCACAAGCAGCAATACCGCATCATTGATTTCAAGCGAGTCAAAGATGGCGTGACCGCCAAGGTCGCCGCCATCGAGTACGACCCCAACCGCACCTGCCGTATTGCTCTCCTGCACTACTCAGATGGCCAGAAGGCGTACATCTTGGCTCCTCGTGGCCTCAGCGTCGGCGACCACGTGGTCTCCGGTCAGGGTTCGGATATCCAGCCCGGCAACGCTATGCCACTCCGGTTTATCCCGGTCGGCACCAC
>JBLIMF010000174.1:0-5466 GCA_047638615.1 Gammaproteobacteria bacterium | reverse complement strand
CCATCGAAGGTAAGGCGGGCTACGTCGCATTTGTCTCAGGGAGCCGCGACTCCCCCCGCCTCGAAATCCAGCCACTCGATGTCGGACCGGCGTTGACCGAAGGCGTCTGGACCAAACGCACCGCCATCCTCACCAGCGCGACGATTCCGACATCGTTGGCACATCGAGTCGGCATGGAATCCGGAGGCAAGAAAGTCGAGGTCGCCGATGTCGGCAGCCCGTTCGACTACGAAGCCAACTCGATCCTCTACAACGCAATCCACCTGCCGAACCCGAACGACGCCGGGTTCAGGGCCAAAGCGAACGACGAACTCGAAGCCCTGATCAACGCTGCCGGCGGCCGAACGCTGGCGCTATTTACGAGCTACCGAGCAATGGACGAGGCTGCCGAGGAGATGAAGTCCCGGTTGGACTTTCCGATTCTCACCCAACGCGACCTCCCGAAGCCTGCACTGGTGAAGGCGTTTGCCGATTCCGAGGAGACCTGCCTGTTCGCAACGGCCGGGCTCTTCCAAGGTGTCGACGTCCCCGGCCGCACGCTGTCGCTCGTCGTCATCGACCGCATCCCGTTCCCTCGGCCTGACGACCCGCTGCTGTCGGCCCGCCGTGACCTGCTCGGCCCTGCCGCCTTTAGCGAAATCGACATCCCACGGGCATCGATGATGCTCGCCCAGGCATGCGGCCGACTGATCCGTACCGCTGACGACAAGGGCGTCGTTGCGGTCATGGACCCGCGCCTCGGCAAGGCCCGCTACCGGTGGGACATCGTCAAGGCGCTTCCGCCCATGAAGCGCACGCGGCACCGAGAAGAAGTCGAGACGTTCCTGCGCTCACTCCACGAATAGTTGCGTATAGGTCAAGCCCCTTTGGCAACTATCTGCCGTGGTGCCGTGCCATGATTTCGGGACAGCTCCGAGAGAAGCAGTTTCAGAGCTGGTCTCTCTGTATGTCTCTGCATGCGTCGTACTCCCGATATCTGGCGCTTCGGATCTAGGCCTGGTTCGGTCTGCTCCTTGGTCGCCATGAAACCAGCCGACATTCGTGGCTCGGCCGCGATCAAGCGGTGTGTCGATGTGAGCGTTGACTCCGGCCGCACCGTCGTGTGTGGGCGGATAGCTGATGAGCTTGGTCAACGACGTCGCGTGGTTGCCAAACGCTGCGGCGAATTGCTCCGGCGGCAAACCGAGCCCGATTGCGGAGAGGCTCAGCAGATCATCAGAGAGCGCGCCGAGCCGCTCGAACCAGTCGAGCGCAAGCTCTTGTTGCCCCGGCAGTACGTCGCCAGGCATCCATTAGTTCGGCCCGTGCAACTGCAGGTAGTCAGGCCCGTCAGCCTGGTTGCTGGGCGGGTGCTCACTCCACACATCGATCTGTTCACGGATGTCGCGCCGATTGTTCGCGAACTCTGTGCCAACAGATTCCCAACCGCGGAGTTACGGCGACGCCGCCTTGTCGATCAACCGATTCTGGGCTTCAGGCAGCGCGAAGAACCCGCCCACCATGTCGAAATCCTCGTCCCGCAGCCGTTCCAGGCTGATCGCAGGGAACCGTCAGACACAGAATTGCGAAAGAAGCCTGAACCCGTGCGTCATTATCCGAGAGTGTCGATGTTGTTGAGCTCGCGGAAGCTTTGCTCGAGCCGCTCTATGAAGCTCACTTCGCCAGCACGGAGCCACACGCGCGGGTCGTAGTGCTTCTTGTTGGGAGCGTCAGCGCCGGCAGGGTTGCCGAGCTGACCCTGCAGGAAGTCGTGCTTGTCAGCCTCGTAGCCGCGAACACCGTCCCAGTACGCCCACTGCAGGTCGGTATCTATATTCATTTTGATGACGCCGTAACCCAGTGCTTCTTCGATCTCAGCAGCCGAGGAGCCCGAGCCGCCGTGAAAAACGAAGTTGACCGGCTTGTCGCTGGCGGTCACGTGCTTCTCAGCGATATAGGCCTGAGCATCTCGGAGAATGGTCGGGGTGAGCTTGACGTTGCCTGGCTTGTACACGCCGTGGACATTGCCGAACGCAGCAGCAATCGTGAAGTTCGGGCTCACTTCCATGAGCCGCTCGTAGGCGTACGCCACTTCTGCGGGCTTCGAGTAGAGGTCTTCAGGGTTGGCATCGGAGTTGTCGACACCGTCTTCTTCACCACCAGTGATACCGAGTTCGATTTCCAGCGTCATACCCAGCGGCGCCATGCGCTTGAGGTAGTCGACGCAGATATCGAGATTCTCTTCCATCGGCTCTTCGGACAGGTCGAGCATGTGCGAACTGAACAACGGCGAACCAGTCGCAGCGAAGTGCTCTTCACCGACGTCGAGGAGGCCCGAAATCCAGGGCAGCTTACTTTTCGGGCAATGGTCGGTGTGCAAGATGACGCGAGCGCCGTACGCCTCGGCCATGGTCTGCACGTGCTTGGCACCAGCAACCGAGCCCAGAATCGACGCCGTGGAACCGTCGACCGGGACGTTCTTGCCGCCAACGAAAGCGGAGCCGCTCGTAGAAAATTGGATGATGACCGGGCTGTTGACCTTGCCGGCCGTTTCCATGACGGCGTTCATCGAGTTCGTACCGATGCAATTGGCGGCCGGCAGTGCGAACCGCTCAGCCTTGGCGAGCGCGAACACTTCGTTCACCGCCTCTCCGGTGAGGACGCCTGCGGGGAAATCGTTGCGTAGTTCAGTCACACTTTGACCCTACGCGCTGGCTCCGACCTCGCCCCAACATCTGAACGAAGAGTACGTTCAGCGCCATGACGGAACTCGTTCGAACCGCTGTCGATGGCGGTATCGCCACGATCACTCTCGACTCCCAACACAACCGCAATGCGTTATCTCGCCAGCTCCTCGCTGAGCTCCATGCAGGAATCGACGTCGCAGAGGCGGCCAACGCCCGGGCCATCGTGCTCCGCCACGAAGGGCCGGCATTCTGTGCCGGTGCCGACCTGAAAGAACGTGCGGCGGCGGCTGACAACGTCGCCGAGGTCGGGCCGAATCAGATGGTCACTGCACTGCAGCGCCTCATGGACACAGAGCGTCCAACGATTGCTGCCGTGAACGGCGCAGTACGTGCTGGCGGCATCGGTCTGATGGCATCGTGTGACCTGGTAGTCGTCAACAGCACCACCACGTTTGCCCTGACGGAGGTTCGGATCGGCGTGGCCGCAGCAATCATCTCCGTGCCCATCCTGCGGCGCGTCCCAGCGGGCAAGATCGCTGCAGCGATGTTGACGGGCGAGCAGTTCGATGCGTCAGAAGCACGTTCGATCGGCCTGGTTACACACGTGACTGACGACGTCGACGCAACAGTGCAGTCACTGATCAACGGCGTTCGCGCAGGCGCACCGAGCGCCGTGCGGGAAACAAAGAACCTACTGAGGAGGGTTCCGACGCTCGACCGTGACGTTGCGTTCGACGAGATGGGCAAGCTCTCTGACGAGCTGTTCCGAGGCCCTGAGGCGCAGATCGGCATGCAGGCATTCAAGGAGAAGCGGGTACCGAGCTGGGGCGACGAGAGCGTCTGATGGAGACTCTCCAGATCTCGACGGTGTCAGGCCAGCACATCACCGCTGACCACTGGCCCGGCGACCAGACACCCGTTCTTCTCGCGCACGGCGGCGGCCAGACCCGGCACTCGTGGGGCGGCACCGCTGAAAAACTCGCATCCAATGGTCATCGCGTCATCTCGATCGACCTCCGTGGCCACGGCGACTCGTCATGGGACGCCGACGGCGATTACTCGATGGCCGCCTACTGTGCCGACGCTCAGCATGTCGTCGAATGGATCGGCGAACCTGTTGCCTGGGTCGGAGCCTCGCTCGGCGGAATGACCGGCATGCACGCGGTCGACGGAGACCCAGATTCGTACACCTCATTGACACTCGTCGACATCACACCACGGCCTGCCAAGGCCGGAGTCAACCGCATCCTCGACTTTATGGCCGCTCGTGCGCAAGACGGCTTCGCAAGCCTCGACGAAGCTGCCGATGCCATTGCCGAGTACCAGCCACATAGGCCCCGGCCGACCGACCTAACCGGCTTGGCCAAAAACCTGCGCCATCGCGACGACGGTCGCTGGTACTGGCACTGGGACCCGGCCTTCATCACCTCTCGTGGCCAGGTGAACAGCGAACACGCCCGAGACCGCCACCACGACGAGCTGGAGGAAATGGCCCGGCGCATCACCATGCCGACCCTCCTCATTCGCGGCAAGCTTTCCGATCTGGTTACCGAAGACGAGGTCCGGGAGTTCATCAAGATGGTTCCGCATGCCGAGTTCGTCGATGTCAAAGGGGCCGCCCACATGATTGCCGGCGACAAGAACGATGTGTTCACAGATGCGGTGGTCAGCTTTCTCGATCGCTGAGGTTCATGCGATAATGGGCGGATGACAACCAGCGCAGACCTCCACGAACGCATTGTCGGTCAGAACCTCCCGAAGCGGTTCCTTACCAACGTCGAACGCAACGGAAGTATCGAAGTACTCAACTGGAAGAATTCCGCAGGTGACTGGGAGTCAAAGACGCTGACGGAGATGGCCGAAGACACGGCGCGCCTCACGGCAGCGCTGAAGGATCTCGGTGTTGGGGCTGGCGACACGGTCGTCATGATGATCCGCAACCGCCAGGAGTTCCAC
Source organism: Gammaproteobacteria bacterium (assembly GCA_047638615.1). Lineage (GTDB taxonomy): Bacteria > Actinomycetota > Acidimicrobiia > Acidimicrobiales > Ilumatobacteraceae > Ilumatobacter_A. The sequence continues at coordinate 844 of JBLIMF010000174.1, read as the reverse complement.
GCCCTCGACATGGCGGTTCTGTTCTGTGGTGCGACACCAGTATCGATCTACAACTCATCGGCGCCGGACCAGATTCAGTATCTCATCAACGACTGCAGCGCAAAGGTCGCCATCCTCGAAGATGCCGATTTCCTCGCTCGGTTCGATGCAGTCCGCGACAAGATTCCAACGATCAAACACACCGCACTTATCGAGGCTGAAGGCGCCGCTGACTCCATCATTCGCTACAGCGACATGCTCGCCTTTGAGCCAGTTGACTTGGCAGCCGAGGCCGAAACGGCTGCGCTGTCCGACACCGCCACCATCATCTATACCTCGGGCACCACCGGCCCGCCAAAGGGCGTCATGTTGAGCCACAGCAACGTGGCCTGGACCCTCGAGTCCGTCGGCCAGTCAATGCGCGACCAGACCGACATCGCCGACTTTGCCGGCAAACGCCACGTGTCGTACTTGCCCATGGCTCACGTCATGGAACGCCTCCTCGGCCACTACTACATGGTCGATTTCGCGACAAAGGTGTATTGCTGCCCCGAGACCGCGCAGATGCCCGCGACCGTCCGCGAGACCAAGCCGAACGTCTTCATCGGCGTCCCGCGTGTGTGGGAAAAGATATACGCCGGCGTCAACGCTGCAATGGCTGCGGATCCTGAAAAGGAGCAGCAGTTCAACGCCGGCATCGCTGCGGCCCTTCCGATCATGGAAAAGATGACCGCTGGGACTGCGACCGAAGAAGAAATCGCTACTTGGAACTTCCTCGACGAAGTCGGCTTTCGAGCCATTCGGGGCCTGGTTGGTCTCGATGAAGTCGAGATTGGCATCTCCGGCGCGGCACCGATCCCGGCCG
>JBLIMF010000173.1:0-5515 GCA_047638615.1 Gammaproteobacteria bacterium | reverse complement strand
AGGAGACCATTGTCGATCAGACACCGGTCGCGCTGGCCGAGGCCCTGTCTGGGTTCGTCGATCTCCACGTGGCCACCGACGGAACAGGCGCGTTGATTCACGGCGATGTCGGCCCGGACGCCCTTGCCGCGATCGAAGCCGTTGCCGGAATAGAGTCAGCCGAGCGGTTGAGCGCTGATGTCTGGATGGCATGGACCAAACCAGGGCGGATGTTCGATGCGGCGCCGATTCCACTCGGCGGACAACACGGCAGTCCCCGCTGCCGGACGCAGCTCGCAATCGTGTCCGGCGGTGCACCGCAAGCCGAGCAGTTGATGCGATGGATCGAGACCGCCCAACCATCAGCGCTCGAGTGGGCCCCGTTAGTCGCCGAACTGCTCGGTTTGGAAGAAACGTGACGACAAACACGACGACCGACGTGGCGGCATTTCGCGAACAGGGTTGGCTTGTGATGCGCGGGGCGATCGATCCGGGCGAACTCGCTTCGATTGAGGCCGCCGTGTCCGACGTGGCGGGGTGGGCTGACGCCGACGGCCCGGGCCTGCACCATTTCGAACAGACTGATGCTGGGGCGGTTCTCGCCAGGAGTGAAGACTTCATCGAGCACCACGATGTGCTCCGCGCATTCATCTGCGACGGCCTCGTCACCCGCGTGCTCGGCGAGTTGTTCGGCGAACCAGCTCTGCTGTTCAAAGAGAAGATCAACTACAAGCATCCCGGTGGTGGCGGCTTCGCCCCGCATCAAGACGCACCCGCATACCGATTTGTCGACCATCACATCTCTTGCATGGTCCCGCTCGATCCGTCGACGGAGCAGAGCGGATGTCTCTACGTGGCGCCTGCGCCAGACGCCGGTACGACAAGATCGCCGGGGCGAGGCAGCATGATGGCCACCGACGCGCGGGGCCGTATCGACGAGTCGCTGTCGGCGGGGCTCGACTGGCGCCCGGTGCTGCTTGATCCGGGCGACCTGTTGTTTTTTGATTCGTACACCCCGCATTACAGCGATACAAATCGCAGCGATCGGCCGCGTCGCGCCGCCTATCTCACGTACAACGCCGCGTCGCGTGGCGACTTCCGCAACCGCTACTACGCCGACAAGCGAGCCGCATTTGCGGTGGCCGGCGACGATTTTGACGGTGCGCGGGTCCGCATCAGCATCATCGACGACTTCCTCGGGCGACCGGTGCAGCGATGACCAGGTTGCCGCTCGACGACCTGCACGCGCTGTACGCCAGCCTCGCCGCATCACGGTTGTACGACGAGGCGATCACCGAGTTGCAGCACGCATTGCAGTGCGCCGAGTTGGCCACGGCGTCGGGCGAATCAGATGCGTTGGTGGCAGCTGCCCTGCTGCACGATGTGGGGCACCTGCTGCTCGACGATCAGGTCGCGCTCGATGAGGTGCTGGCTGACGACTACGAGCACGAGAAAGCCGGCGCCCGGTATCTCGCAGCGTGGTTCGGGCCGGAGGTGACGGGCCCGGTAGCGCTGCATGTGGAGGCGAAGCGTTACCTGTGTGCCGTCGAGCCGTCATACTTCGCGACCCTGTCACCGTCGTCGGTGCGGTCCCTCGCCGTACAGGGCGGCGCAATGACCGCCGATGAAGTTGACGCGTTCGAACGCCACCCTGGCAGTCGCGGTGCGGTGCTGGTGCGGCGCTGGGACGACGTGGCCAAAGTCCCCGGCCGCGTCGTTGCCGGGTTCGATCACTATGGCGATGTGCTGCGCTCCGTCGCCATCCGCTAAAAGACCCGATCTGCTCCATCGGGAACAGCAATGAAACGTCGTCGAGACCCTGCGTGGTGGCTCGTCATCCATGGAAAGCTCTCGCTATGACTGAATTCTCTGATCTCTCTGCGGTGTTTCTCAACTGCTCGCTTGCCCATCAGAACAAGGACTCCCACACTCAGAAGTTGCTCAACCGAGTCGGTGGCATCATGCGTGTTGAAGGTGTGGCTGTCGAGATGATCCACATGCTCGAGCACCAGATCGGCTTCGGCATGGTCCCCGATACGACCGCCATTGGCGATGCGCGCGACGACTGGCCCGCCATCCACGCCAAGGTCATGGCAGCTGACATCCTGGTGATCGGTACCCCGATTTGGCTTGGCGTGAAGTCGAGCGTTGCGACCCTTGCCGTCGAGCGTCTGTATGCGATGAGCGGCGAAAAGAACACCGCCGGGCAGTACCTGTACTACGGCAAGACTGCTGGCTGCGTGGTCACCGGCAACGAAGACGGCGTGAAGCATTGTTCGATGGAAGTGCTTTACGCACTGGGACACATCGGCTACACGATTCCGCCGCAGGCCGACTGCGGTTGGCTGGGCGGAATCGGCCCCGGCCCGAGCTACAGCGAGACGGTCGAAGGCGCCGACGTTCCGGCTGGCTACGACAGCGAGTTCACGAACAAGAACGCCACGATCATGTCCTGGAATCTGATGCACACCGCAAAAATGCTGCGCACTGCGGGCGGCTTCCCAGCCGGTGGCAACGTCGCCGACACCTGGCGCGACTACACCAACGCAGCCGACCAAGACCCCAACGCCACCTTCTGATCCGCTCCGGTCACACTGTGCCAGGCACAGTGTGACCGCTAGGCCGACTCGTACTCGGCGATGTATTCCCCGAGTTTGGCGACCGCGGGAAATGCGTTCTCACCGAGCTTGCGGAGGATAGCGATTTTGGTTTTGTCGTCTTTCGGAACTGCAGCAATGGTCTGGCTGAAGCCATCGAGGCGGTTTGCCAACAACCATGCTTTGATCTCGGGGTCCTGACCCCAGTTGAACTGGTTGACCATGAATGCCGACGTCAACTTCAGGTAGTCGAGATCAGTGTTTGGAAGAGGAACGACCTGGCACAAGTGATTCTTCTCCTCGACGGTCTCGCGGGTCGCATCGATGTGTGCGACAAACGCGGCGCTAAAGACTGGCTGGTAGCTGCGCACGGTTTGCGGGGTGATGAGGCCATCTTCAAAGATCGGCTTCGGCTCAAGGTTGGAAATGGCCGATGCCGAGCAGTCAATAAACAGATGCTCGGCAGTCGTCGGTACCGTGCCGCCGTCGAGCACAATCTCGTCGGTGCCGATTTTTTGGACGCGGCCCATACGCACGATGTTCTTGACGCGTTGCAACTCAGCGAGCTCGAGTTCACTGATGGTCGCTGCGTGGAACATCGTTGGACGGACATCGGTGTCGAGCCGCAGGAAATAGCCGCACGCTTCAAGCCGATCGAACATGTCAATGACGGATGTTGAGCTGGCGATTGCTTCGAACTGGTTGGCCTGGGCGCCGATCGTGTTCTCGAAGAAATCGAGACCTGGTTGTGCGTTCTTCCGGTTCAAGAGCCATGCATCGCGTGACACGATCCACGTGATCTGATCAGGGTCGACGCCGACATCGATCAGCCACAGGATTGCATCAATTCCTGTCTTGCCGCCGCCCACGACCACGTAGCCCGCTGGAGCGTGCTCGAGTTTCGGGAGGTCGTTGAGCGGCATGAACTGAACCCCTGCGCCGACCTCGAAGTTCGGTGTGTGCGTTGAGGGAACCGTCGTGTTGAGGTAGGTGCAATCGACCGTCATCTGGGGCCTGACGTGGAACTGCTCGCCGGACAGTTTGTGTTCGAAGTTGCCGTCGCCGCGGTAGTTGCACATGGGGAAGTAGCGCACCCGGCCGGTCGGTAGCAGCGTGTGTCGCATCACGTCGTCGAAGTAGGCACTTACCTCGGCGCCGCTGGCCAGGTCGCTGAGCCCCCGGTTGAGGCCGATTTCGTCGATCCGACCTTTGCTCAGCTCACGTGAACTGACCCCGTAGAACTGCGACGGCTGGTGCAGTGTGACAAACGGATACGCACTGTTCCAGTGGCCGCCGGGCTTGGCAAAGCGATCGACGATGATGACGTTCTGGTCGGTCTCGCTGATGATCACGTCGGCGAATGCCATGCCGACGGCCCCGCTCCCGACGATCAGGTAATCAGTCGTGAGTTCTGTCGCCATGATGTTGCTCCGTTCGAGGTCGATCCGTCATGCTGCCATAGCACTCGCGCGCTGGCACAAGGTACATTCGCCCTGGTGAGGTTTCCACGACATGCCGATGGATGACGAAGAGGGCACCGATCTTGTTGGGTTGCAAAACGCAGCAGATCGGCTTGACAGCTTGGCCGAGACCGCTGAGTTGATGGATGATCTCGATGGTTCACAGCGACTCCGGAACGCCGCTGCAACGGCGCGGCGCCGTGCGATGAAAATGTTGGACGAGCAATGACAATCAGGCGATGAGAGAACGTGCTGAGCATGCCGAACCGGCTGCCGTATGCGACGTCGAACTCGGCAAGGTCAGCGTGGTCTGCCATGGATGGCGTGGCGGCTCTCTCTATGTCGACGTCGAGCCAGTCACCGACATGACGGGTTGGACTGAGTTCCGCATCGTCGGCGTGCAGCCACGGATGTGGTGGATTACCGGACACCCTGACGTGACGACCGACGTGCATGGCGACTGCGTCGTTGTTCGCCTACCGATTGCCAGCGCGGCCCTCGAGTTCACGCCCGCCAGTTACTGACTCAGAGGCGGCTGGCGAGGAAGGCCCGCGTGCGAGCCCGACCTTCGGGGTCCGAGGCAAACTCGGACGCTGCGAGCTGCGTGACACCGGCGGCGGCGAGTTCGTCGAGTCGAGCAGCGCAGGTCGCCTCATCACCGATGATGGCGAGGTCTTCTGGGCCGCCGAGGCCTTCGCGGTCGAGCATCGCGCGGTACGACGGGAGCTGGCCGTAGATCAGGAATGTCTTGGCGGCGTTGGCGCGTGCTGCGTCGACGTCGTCGGTCACCCAGATCGGCATGCCGGCAACAACTTGCGGCTTGTCGCGCCCGGCATTTGATGCTGCTTCGCTGATGGTTGGCACGGTGAGCTCGCTGAGTGTCTTTGCGCCGGTCATCCACGTGATGGTGCCGCCGCAGCGCTCGCCAGCGAGCTGCAGCATCTGCGGGCCGAGCGCTGCAAGGAGCACCGGAGATTCGGGGGCGTCTATTGCCAACTGCCCGCGGGCGGTGAGGGTCTCACCGGCGAAGTTGACGCCTTCGCCGCGCACGAGTGGCATCAGCGCTTCGAGGTATTCGCGGGCATGGCGGACTGGCTTGTCGAACGAGTGGCCCCACATGCCTTCGACCACCGGCTTGTGGGAGAGGCCGATGCCGAGGGTGAAACGGCCTCCAGTGATCATGCTCGTGGTCTGCGCCTGCTCGGCCATGACCATCGGGTGGCGCGGGTAGGTCGGGACCACCGATGTGCCGAAGCGAATGTTCGGAACCGTTTGTGCAGCGGCGCCGATGATGTTCATCGCCTCAGCCTGCTGCACGATCTGAGGGAGCCAGTAGGTGTCAAACCCCGATTCGGCCGACGCTGCTGCGTCCGCCACGATCGAGCTGAATCCGCCGCTACTCGCAACGCCTGAGAAAATTCCGATGTCCATCGCGCCAGCATGGCCGCGCCGTGCTGCCAGAAGTGCATCGAAGCCGTT
>JBLIMF010000172.1:0-5672 GCA_047638615.1 Gammaproteobacteria bacterium | reverse complement strand
AGGTCTGCGTCTTCTTGGACAATGCTCATGCTCTGGGGTGGGCCTCGCGGTAGGCAGACGAGAGTCGTTCTCGGCTGACGTGAGTGTAACGCTGCGTGGTTGCCACGTCTGCGTGGCCGAGTAACTCTTGAACGGCTCGAAGATCCGCTCCTCCGTCGAGCAGATGTGTTGCGAAGCTGTGACGCAGGGCGTGGGGATGTGTCGGAGTGGGTGAACGCCGATCGACGATGCGTCGAACGTCACGCGGTGCCAACCGCTTACCGCGCTCGTTACCGAACAAGGCGTCGCCCTGGTCTGGCGTGACAACATGAGCCCGAGCCTCGAGCCAGCGACGCAGCGCTCCTACTGCAGGCTCACTCAGTGGGACTCTGCGTTCCTTGCTGCCTTTACCCCACACCGTTGCGGCACCAACGGCCAGAGACAACGACGAGACGTCCAGACCACACAGCTCACTGACGCGCAGCCCAGACCCGTACAGCACTTCGAGCACAGCGTCGTCACGCACGCGACGCCATTCAGGCTCGTCGTCGTTCACCGCTCCGTCGAGCAAACCAGAGACCTCTCGGCTGTCAAGCACACGAGGCAAGCGCCCACTCCCAGCCGGTACGGAGACGCCGCTCGTCGGGTCGACTGTTGTACAACCGTTTGCCACTGACCACCTAAAATAGCGGCGAATCGCGGCGACCTTGCGCGCGATCGTGCGGCGGGCAAACTGCCTCGTCGTGAGATGAGCGAGGTATCGCCGAATGGTTGCACGGGTCACTCGGCTCGGATCGACGAGATCACTTCGACCGCACCATTCGCAAAAGAGGCGCAGATCCGACGTGTAGGACACCACCGTGTTGTCCGACAACGACGTCAGCGACATGGCAAAGTCGTCGATACGCCAGGAGTCCATGGACAAGATGTTATTGCCTCTCGGCAACCGAAGTCAGGATGGCCACCTCACCGATCGCCAGAGTACGGTCGATGTTCTTCATGCCAGGTCGGCCCATTCATCGACTGCTTCAAACCAGCCGCCGTTCTCGATGAGCCAGCCATCCCGTTCCAGCCGCGCCAACGCAAGGGCCACCTCACCGATCGCGAGGCCGCTGGCCAGCAGCAAGCTGTCGAGGGTTCGCGGTTCCTCGCGGCATGCCGCAACGATGTCGGCCATCGGCCCGCTCGGCCGTGGACGAGCATCGAACCGCTGCCGTCCTGCTCGACGACCGTCGAGCCCAAGCGCCATCAAGATGTCCGCCGTCTCCAGCGCCGACTGCACACCATCAGAGATCAGAGAGTTGGTGCCGGCCGAGGCCCGGCTGTTCACCGCACCGGGAACTGCCATCACGACGACCGATCGATTGATCGCCTCGTGCACGGTGATCAACGACCCGCCCTTCTCTCGGCTTTCTACCACCACGAGTACTTCGCACAGCGCAGCGAGGATCCGGTTGCGTAGGGGGAAACGGAACGCGTCGGGACGAGTCCCCGGAGGCCACTCAGAAATCAACACACCGCGTTCAGCTACCTCATTCCAGATGTCCGTGTTTTGCTTCGGATACGGGGCGTCCAACCCGTTGCCAACGATGCCAACGGGTCGACCACTGGGAGCATGCAATGCTCCACGATGTGCAGCAGCATCGATGCCACGGGCTAGCCCCGACACGACGGCGACGCCAGCGCCTGACAATTCGGCACCAAACCGAGCAGCAGTTGCACGACCCTGCTGTGTTGCGTTGCGTGTACCGATGATCCCGACTCGCCGTGAATCAAGGACGCTGAGATCGCCCCGCACGAACAACACAGCAGGTGCACCGGGATCACCGCGCAGTTGCGCCGGATAGTTCGGATCCGATTCGCCGACAACTTGCACACCAGCGTTCGCACAAGTCGCAGCCCATGATTCTGGAGGCTGGCCAACTCGCTGCCGGCGCCACAACGTTGCCAGCCCATCATTCATTCGAAATATCGTGGCCAACACCGGAGATGGCGCTACTACACCGGTGGCCATGTCGAACGCCTCAGTCGCGCTGCGGTCGTGGAGAACGTGCCGTAAGCGATTTGGGTTCATCAGTTGCAGCCCGGCGAGCGCAGCAAGGTGCCCGTCATCGGCGCTCATGCAACTCGTCCAATGCGCATTGCGGAATTCAGCGAGGCTCGGAGACCGAGCGCGACCTGGATCGCTTCTTCGTCAATCTCAAATTGAGCAGCTACCCGAAGGTCGACGATCGACCGCGCGACTCGTCTGACCCGGTGGTATCCCCGAGCGCTGAGGCGATCGTGTTCGAGCTCGTGCCGGAGCACAGCTCGACCTGCATCTTCGATTGGGGCGAACTCGTCGAGCCGGCTGCCCGACAACCTGCTATTGAGGCACCCTTGACGCTCGTCAGCCAACCTGCGAGCCGCCGCGACACGTCGAGCGACCACAGCACTCGATTCGCCCGGCTCGTGGCTCAGCAACTCTTCAACCCCGGGCCTATGAACGTTGACACGGAGATCGAACCGGTCGAGCAACGGCCCGGACAGCCGACGGACGTAACGCTGGAGATGGGCATCGTTGCATGTGCAGGCACCTGGCGCCCCTCCCCCGCACGGACACGGGTTCATTGCAGCGACGAGCAGGAAGTCAGCGGGGAGCTGAACATGGACTCGGGCCCGAGACACCGTGATGTAGCGATCTTCCAACGGCTGCCGCATATTGTCGAGAACCTTGGGCGCGAACTCGGCGATTTCGTCCATAAAGAGAACGCCACAATGTGCCATCGACACCTCGCCCGGCCGCACAGTGCTCGAACCGCCACCGACAAGCGCGACTCCCGATGTGGTGTGATGCGGAGCCCTGAACGGTGGCCGCGTGATCAGCCCGCCGACCGGGAGTTGCACCCCGGCGGCCGAGTTGACCATCGTGGCCTCAAGCGCATGTTTACGATCGAGCAGTGGCAACAGCCCGGCAAGTCGAGATGCCAGCATCGTCTTGCCCGCACCAGGTGGGCCAACCATCAGGAGGTGATGGCCACCAGCCGCAGCGATTTCGAGTGCTGTCCGCGCGTGTGGCTGCCCCTGCACATCGGCGAGGTCCGGAATGATCACGACCTCGCAGGGAACTTCGGGTACATCGTGGTCAGGCCACGGCATGTCACCGTTGAGCACTGCAACGAGTTCGCCGAGACTGTCGACGAGACGAACCGCCCCAAGCGCAGCCACGCGCGCTTCAAGCGCGCTGCCGATCGGTACGACGACGTCGCGTTCGCCGAGCGCCCCGACCATTGGAGCGACCCCAGGAACTGGTCGGAGTGAACCGTCGAGACCGAGTTCTCCGATGAATGACAGCGTGTCGACGGACTCGGGTGGCACGGCCCCACTCGCTGCGAGGATCCCAATGGCAATGGCAAGATCCATTGCCGACCCGGATTTCGGCTGATCAGAAGGTGCGAGGTTCAACGTCACCTTGTGCGATGGGAACTGCAGCCCGGTGCTCAAGATCGCAGCGCGCGTTCGGTCGCGCGCCTCGCGCACTGACTCGTCGGGCAGTCCTCCGATACTGAAGCCAGGCAAGCCTTTGCCCACGTGGGCTTCGACTCGGACCGGATAACCCTGTGCCCCAATGAGCACCGCTGATGAAATCGAAGCAAACATGTCGCCTCCTCGATAATGCGGCCGTACCGCAGCTGACTACGAGGAGGGGCTGACCGGCCCGACGACGGTTGACGCCCGCAAGCGCAGGTCGACAATTTGATGTTAGTGATGAAGTGTCACAGTCGGCTTGGCTGCTTGGCCAGGCGCCGTGGTTTCATCCCGACAATCTGCAACAATGCCGGTTGTGCGCGCCTCGTTCATCCTGCTTCCAATCGCGGTCGTGCTGATGGGCTGCAACGGCAACGGCAACGGCAACGCTGGAAGTGCCGAAAGATTTTGCGGTGAAATCCAAGTGAGTGCCGCTCTCCTCACTCAACCGAACCTGCAGTTCGAAGACGACATCCAACCCTTCCTCGATTTGTACAGAGAAATCGGAAAATTCGCTCCACTCTCGATTGAGCCCGAATGGGACCAGCTCGTCAGCGCCTACGAAACGGCGAGCACAGTCGTGCCCGGCGACCCCGAGTCGCAGCAGACTGCACTCGCAGCGATTTACTCGACTGAAAAGTCAGCAACCGCCATCGACCGGTGGCTCGAGAAGACTTGCGCAGTCGACATTGGCCCGGTGTTCACGATCGTCGCTCAGGAACGCTGAGCGACGATCGCTTCATCAGAGGATCTCACCGCGCTTGCGGATGACCTTGTCGCAGAGGCCGTAGTCCTGTGCTTCTTCAGCCGTGAACCAGCGGTCACGCTCGGAATCTGCCTGGATCTGCGTGACCTCGTTGCCAGAGTGGAACGCAATGAGTTCGGCCATGCGCTTCTTGGTGTAGCGCAGCTGCTCAGCTTGGATTTGGATGTCAGACGCTTGGCCACGCAGACCGGCCAGCGGCTGGTGCATCATGACGCGGGCGTTAGGGAGCACGTAGCGCTTGCCTGCCGCGCCTGCGGTGAGCAGGAACTGCCCCATTGATGCAGCGAGGCCCAAGCACACGGTGGCGACGTCGCAACCGACGAACTGCATCGTGTCGTAAATCGCCATGCCCGCCGTGACCGAGCCACCGGGGCTGTTGACGTACAACCAAATGTCAGCGTTCGGGTCTTCGCCTTCGAGATACAGCAGTTGTGCGCAGATTTGGTTGGCGATGTCGTCGTTGACGTCAGAGCCGAGCATCACAACACGGTTCTTCAGGAGTCGATCGAACACCGCTGAGCGCGGGTCGAAGCCGCCTTCGAGTGCAAAGGGAGCCTGCGGGGTGGAGAGTTCCGACATGCCCTCAGGCTATCGGGAACACGTCAGGGCACTGCCGTACACCGACCGCATCACCGATTGATCTCACACCCACTACTCTCCCCACACATGACGGTGACTGCAACGCTTCGACCTCCGTCGCTCGCGTCGTCGGCCGGCGACGCTGCTGCGCTCACTTTGTGCCTGCGCAACGATTCGAGAACCGAAGAAATCGTCCGCCTCAAAGCCGTCGGTGAACTTGCTGAGCACACCGTGTTGCAGTCCGAAGCCATCTCCCTCGATCCCGGTGAAGAATTCGAAGTACCGGTGATCGTCGACATCGCCAAAGCACTGTCCGCTGGCAACCATGCCTCACAGATCGAAGTGGCAGCAGAAGGCCAGCAATCAATCACTGCCAAGGCCATTATCTCTGTTGCGGAGTCATTGACCTACTCGCTTGCCCTGTCGCCGGCACGCTCCAATTCAGCGTCGGCCGGGAAACACCGCGTATCGATCGACAACACCGGCAACACGCCGATCATGGTTGAGCTCACCGCACAAAGTGCCGCCAACCACGTCGACGTCGAACTCGCTGCACCGCTGGTCAATGTCGATCCAGGCAAGAGTGCCAAGGTCGAACTCAAGGTGCATCCGAGAGAGCGGTTCTGGAACGGCCAAGCAGCCGAGCATCTTTTTGCGGTACGCGCCTCTGGAAGCGATCACGCCACTCATGAACTCAGTGGCACGTACACCCAGGGGCCTCGCTTCCGCCCATGGTTTCTTCCCGCTGCCGTCGGAGCGCTCGTGGCGTTATTTTTCGGATCACTTGCGTGGTTCGCCGTGTTGCAACCACAAGTTGAGTCGATCGCCGACGAACGCGCTG
>JBLIMF010000171.1:0-5687 GCA_047638615.1 Gammaproteobacteria bacterium | reverse complement strand
GCCCAGACATCGGCGGGCGTGGCATCGAGATCGATCGAGACGGTCACATCACTCATACGATGATCATGCCCGACGAGCCCGCTGGCTAAACAGTGGGACCGTGTGACGTCGGGCTACGCGTCGACGGAGATCGACTTCAACGTCTCGCACGCCTGCTCGGGCGGGAGCACGTTGATCAGTACGCCGGTGCCACGCTCGAAGCCGGCCTGGGTAACCAGGTTCGGCCAGACGTGAACGTGCCAGTGGTAGCCACCGCCATGTTCATGTGGAGCAGTGTGGAAGCCGAGGTTAAACGCCACGTCGCCGAGAACGGTGTTGAGCTGGGCGAGGGCATCACGCATCGCAATCCCGACTGCCCGCAGGCTTTCGTCGTTGGCGTTCTGGAGATGTGCCTCATGGTGGCGCGGGATGATGAGCATCTCGTACGGCACGCCGCTCCAGAACGGAGTGATCACGACGACATCGTCAGTTGCGATGACAACTCGATCGTCCGCAGCGATTTCGGCCTCGACCGTGGTGCACAGCAGGCAACCGCCGGCAAAGCGAGCGAAGGCACGTTCCTCGTCGATGACTTCACCGGGGACGAAAGGCAGGCCGAGGATTTGACCGTGCGGATGAGCGATCGACGCACCGGCCTCGCGGCCATGGTTGACAATGGCCTGTGTGTAGCGGACCTGATCAAGAGCTGCGTGCTCGGAAAACCGGCGACGCAATGTGAACAACATCTCGGCGGCATGATCGTCATCGAGCTGGTGAAGGCCGCTCTCGTGATCGGGGGTGTACACGAAGACTTCGTGAATGCCGCTGGCTTCTGCCTGGACATGGACGGGGCCGAGGTTGTGGACCGCAAACCCCTCACCGCCGTCGAATGCTGGATATTTGTTCGGAACAACACGCATTGACCAACTGCCGTCGGCCTCGATTGTTTCGAGTGCTGGAGGCGTTTCTTCTTCGTTCCCGGGACAGAAGGGGCACGGGCGACCTAACTCGGGGTCGACGATGTCGGTGCGGCTGGCGAAGTCGCTCGGGCGCTCGGCCCGTTCGGCCACGATGGTAACCCATCGTCCGTTCAGCGGATTCAGACGCATCTGGCTCATCGACTCACCATGCTACGACTGAATCTCACGCGAAACATGACAAGCCGTCGAGCTTCTTGGCAGTCATTGTTGGCAGTCATTGTTGGCAGTCTTTGGAGCCGGTGTGCAGCGCGACGCTGGGCTACTGCGACGCAGCCTTGAGAGCCTGGCTGTATTGATGGTCGAGGCGGGCTTGATTCCAGCGGTGGCTACCCCATCCGGCCAGAGAACCGATGCCGAACGCAAGGAGACCGCCGGCGCCGTCGATCCAATAGTGGTTGCCGGTCACAACGATGCAGAACAATGTGGCGAGGGGATACAGCACGACGAGAGCCTTGGTTGATCGTCGCCGGAGGAGCGGCCACACGGCGAACACACACCAGGTCGACCAGCCGATGTGCAGGCTTGGCATTGCGGCGTACTGGTTGGAGATCGACGCCATTGTCTCGGAGTCGAACGACCACGGACCACCGTATTCGGCGAGTGTGTCGACGTACCCGAACCCGCCTTCACCACGGAACTGGCTCGGGAGGCAGGCCCCGCCGTACTGAGATGGATCGACTGCTGGGCACGGCTTGTCGAGCAGCCGGGGTGGCATTAACGGGAACCATGCGAAACCGACGATGGCGATGCTGGTCATCACCGCGAGCGTGTTGCGCCACTGCGGAAAGACGTCCGGGCGCTTGAGATACAGCCAGATGAAGACGCCGAGCGTTGCTGCGAAGTGAAGTGTTCCGTAGTACACGTTCCAGAACTGGATGAACAAGCGGTATGGGAGGAACCAGTCTTGGACCGTTTCCTCGTGGTATAGGCCGATCCACCGCTCCAATTGGATGATTCGTTCGGCATTGGTAAACGCTTGCTCAGGGACGCCGTCAGCGGCGATCGTATTCGAGCCGAACTGGTTGCGAGTCCAGGAGTAGACCACGTAGAAAAGGCCGACGATCAGCGCTTCTTTCCACCACAAGGTGCGATGTTGCCGCTCAGGAGCGACTTGATCTTCGACAACCTGCATGAGTTCTCTACTGTATTCGACCGTGGCGGGTCTCTGACGGCGGATTGACGCTTGGGATGAACCGAGGTCGGAGTGCAGACGTGTTCAGTCGGACGTGCCGCAGCACTTACCCATGAACTCGTCGATGCTGACGACGACACGGGTCATCTTGCCAGCGGCGATCAGACCGCCAGCGTCGGTCGCCGAAACTTCAAAGCCGAGGCGTCGGCCATCTATTTTCTTCAGCACCGCTTCGGCAAATACCTCGGCGCCGATCGGTGTCGGCTGCAGGTGATCGAACTGCACACGCATGCCGACCGTCGTCGTGCCGGTCTCCAGCGTGTTGGCGAGCGCGTTGTGGCAGGCCTCTTCGCACAATGCCACCAGCCTCGGCGAACCGAGCACGTTGACGATGCCCGAACCGAGAGCAAGCGCTGTGTCGGCGTCGGTGACCATCAGTTTGGCGTCGCCGCGCATACCCGTCTCGAGATCCACAACCTGAACGCTAACCCGATTGACCAGCGCCACACACGCTGTGCTCAAAACTGTCATGTTGAACGACGAGGCTGCACGAGTGTCGCCCAGACCTCCCACGTCGTATCCTGAGGGTTGTGATCGACGCAGATGTCCTGGAACGAGTACTCGCCGGAGCTGTGCGCACCGGCGCCGACTTCGCGGAGGTGTACGCCGAAGACAAGGCGAATACCTCGGCGGGCCTTGACGATGGTCGCATCGAACAGGTCACCAGCGGTCGTGACCGCGGCGCCGGTATCCGCGTCATTGCCGGTGATACCACCGGCTTCGCCCACACCTCGGACCTGTCCGAGTCTGGCCTTGTCGCAGCGGCAGCCGCTGCGGCAGCGGCAGCCAGCCAAGGCGGCGGAGGGGTGCGTAACGTCTCGCTCACCAAGGCTCCGGTCCATCGCCCGAACACGATCATCCACCTCCCCGAGAGCATTGCCAAGGCCCGTAAGGTCGAACTGCTTCAACGGATGAACGAAGCCGCACGCTCGTTTGGCTCCGAGATCGTCCAGGTGTCGGCCGGTTACGGCGACAGCTCAAAGCGCACTCTCATTGCAAACACCGACGGCGTGTTTGCGACGGACGAGATTGTCCGCACCCTGCTTCGCATCAGTGCAGTGGCAGACGGTGACAGCGGCATGCAGACCGGTTACCAGTCGATGGGCCATACAGTCGGTTTCGAGATCTTCGACACCGTCGACGTCGAGGAACTCGCCCGCGATGCCGCCCGCCAGGCAATCACCAAGCTGCTGGCTCGACCGGCACCGTCCGGCGCGATGCCGGTCGTCATCAAGAACGGCTCCGGCGGCGTCCTCTTCCATGAGGCATGTGGCCACGGACTCGAAGCCGATTTGGTTGCCAAGGACTCAAGCGTTTACGCGGGCAAGGTTGGCCAGCTCGTTGCCAACCCACTGGTCACCCTCGTCGACGATGGCACGCTGCCTGGCGAATGGGGAACCCTCGGTTATGACGACGAAGGCCACATCACCCAGCGCAACACGCTCATCGAAGATGGCATTCTGACCGATTACATGTGGGACCACATCCGTGCTCGCAATGAGGGCCGGCCTGGTTCGGGCAACGGTCGTCGCCAGAGCTATCAGCACCTGCCGATGGTCCGCATGACAAACACCTTCGTGCTTGACGGGCCAGACACCCCGGAGGACATCATTAGCTCGACGCCCAATGGCGTCTACGTCGCAAAGCTTGGCGGCGGCAGCGTCAACACCGCCACAGGCGACTTCGTGTTCGGCATGACCGAGGCGTATCTGATTGAAGACGGCAAGATCACCGAGCCGCTGCGTGAGGGCAACCTCATCGGGAACGGCCCGAAGGTGCTGCAAGACATCGACATGCTCGGCAACGACTTCGCCATGGGTAATCCGGGCACGTGTGGCAAGGATGGTCAGGGCGTGCCGGTTGGCGACGGTCAGCCCACCCTGCGGGTGAAGGAACTCACCATCGGCGGGACCGCAGCGTGAGCGCTTTCGAATCCAAATTACAAGCAGTTGCCGATCGCGTCATCGCCCAGGCCAAGCCGGGTGAGCAGGTTGAAGCGTTCGTCACCCGTGGCGGCGAAACCGACGTCCGGGTGTATCAGGGCGCTGTCGAGCACTTCGTTTCGGCACAGAGCGAAGGAATCGGGATTCGCGTGATCAGCGAGGGTCGCACCGGTTTCGCGTACGCGGGCACACTTGACGAGTCAGCGATCAGCGAAGTACTTGCCGAAGCGCGCGACAACGTTCAGTTTGGTCAGTCTGACGAGTGGGCGGCTCTCGCCGAGCCGGACGGCGTGCCGGTTACCGAGCAGTCACTGTGGAACGAGGCGCTTGCCGAGTACCCGACCGACGAAAAAATCGACCTTGCCAAGAAACTCGAGAAACTGGCTTCGGGGCAAGACGCCCGGGTCCGCGTCGACGACTCGAACTATTCCGACGCATATGGTGAGTCGGCTGTTGCATCGACCAGCGGTATTCGGATGTCTGGCCGCGAGAACGGCTGTTACGTATCGGTCTCCACGCTCGCCGACGAGGGCGAAGGGGACGATGCCGAGACACAGACCGGTTTCGGTTTCAGCGTCGGTCGTAGCCCGCACGAGTTCGATCTCGACAAGGCGGCTCGAGAAGCTTCTGAGCGGGCAACTCGCCTGCTCGGTGCGACCAAGCCGTCGACGCGGCGCACCACTGTGGTCCTCGACCCGATGGTGACAGCACAGTTCCTTGGCGTGATCTCGTCGACACTCAATGGCGAGGCGGTCGTGAAGGGCCGTTCGCTCTTCAAGGACCGCCTTGGCGACAGCGTTGCAGCCGCCAACGTCACGCTGATCGACGACCCGACTAATACTCAGGCGTACAGCGCCACCGACGTTGACGGCGAAGGCCTCGCCGCTCGCCGCAACGTGTTGATCGAGAACGGAGTGCTGCAACAGTTCGTGCACAACTCGTACAGCGCTCGTCGCGCCGGCATCGTGTCGACCGGCAACGCAACACGCGGCGGGTTCGCCAGCACTCCAGGCGTCGGCTGCCTCGCGCTCTCGCTCGAGCCGGGGATGCGCTCCCAAGCCGAGATTGTGTCGGGAATTGACGATGGTCTGCTTGTGCAATCTATGCAGGGCCTGCACTCCGGCGTCAACCCCATCAGCGGTGACTTCTCGACTGGCGCCGCTGGACTGTTGATCACCAACGGCGAAGTCGGCGCACCTGTGCGCGAGTTTACGATCGCATCGACGCTGCAGCGAATGTTGCAGGACATCATCGAAATCGGTGGCGACATCGAATGGCTGCCAATGCGGGCCAGTGGGATGTCACTCGTGATCCGCGACGTCACGATGAGCGGGACGTAGCTCTTCTGCTGCCGGTCCCGCTCACGGGTCCTGTCACCGGCGACTGATCGGGCTGCGACGGCTCGTGCCTCGCCGACGGTCCCTCTTCAGTCCCCGCTGCCACCCGTTCGCTCTCTACCTGCCGCTGGCTACTCCCTGCGCACCTTCAATTCGTCTGCTGATTGCTCGCTCTGCGGCGGGGCGGCTGCTCGGGCCACTGACTGCGGTTCAGCTCAGGCCGTACGACTCGCTGACTGAGCGGCAGGTGATTCCC
>JBLIMF010000170.1:0-5758 GCA_047638615.1 Gammaproteobacteria bacterium | reverse complement strand
GCAGCCCAGCAGGTGGGAGATCGAGTCCGGGATGGACGGGCCGTACATCGCGATTGGCAATCTCTACTTCGATTCGACTGAGGCCATGCAAGCTGGCATGGGCGAGGCAGGCGAGGCGCTTGCTGACCTCCCGAACTTCACGAACGCCGAGCCAGCCGTTCAGGTCTCCCAAATCATCGAGGCCTGAAACCAAGCAGTCGCTCCGGCTGCCTGTTCCCTAGAATGTTGCGATGCCTGAGGGAATCACGATCGACGCAACGGACGAGCAGCTGGCCAGCCTGAAGTACAATAGCGACGGGTTGATCACAGCGATTGCGCAAGACGTCGAGAACGGCGACATCTTGATGCTCGCATGGATGAACGAAGAGTCGTTCAAGATGACCCTCGCCGAGGGCCGGATGGTCTACTGGTCGCGTAGTCGCCAAGAGCTATGGCGCAAGGGCGATACCAGTGGCGACCGTCAGTTCGTCAAAGAGGCGTACTACGACTGCGACGCCGACGCGCTGCTGTTCAAAGTTGAGCAAGAGGGCGCAGGCGCCTGCCACACCGGTGCGCGCAGCTGCTTCTTCCGCAGCTTCGGCGCCGACGCCTGACAATGCAGTTTCACCCCTCCCGCGAGGAGTTCCACGCGTACGCCCTGACGCACACCGTTGTGCCGGTCTGGACCGAGCTGCTGGCCGACCTCGAAACGCCGGTTGCCGCCTACACCAAGCTGGTTGGCGACAAACCTGGCTTCCTGCTCGAATCGGTCGAAGGGGCTGAGCGCTGGGCGAGGTTCTCGTTCGTCGGTCGCAACCCGTCAGCAACGTTGATCCTTCGTGACGGTCAGGTTGAGATCGATGGCCCCGTACCTGACGGAATCCCGACAGGCGACGGCATCTTGGCGGCACTCGAAGCGATGCTCGCCGAATACTCCAGCCCGTCGTTCCCAGATCTACCTCCGCTGCATGGCGGGATCATGGGCTTCCTCGGCTACGACGTGATCCGCGAGGTCGAGCACCTCCCTGACACGCCGACCGACGACCGTAACTATCCGGACGCGGTGATGTCGGTCATCGGCTCGCTTGCGGCCTTCGACCACTGGCGCCAGCGGGTGTACCTCATCGAGAGCGTTGCCACGCTCGGCTTGAGCGCCGATGACCTCGATGCGGCGTACGACTCGGCAGTCGAACGCGTCAACCAGGCCGTGAGCGACTTGGCTCAGCCGCTGCCGTACACACCAGTTGCGCCGCCTTCGCTCGACGACGACTTACCGACACTTGCATCGACCATGCCGGATGGCATGTATCAGCGTGCGGTCGAAGTGGCCAAGGAGTACATCGTCGCTGGTGACATCTTCCAGGTCGTGTTGGCGCAGCGTTACGACATCGAACTCGAAGCTGACCCGTTCGACTTCTACCGTGTGCTGCGCCAGGTCAACCCGTCGCCGTACATGTATTACGTCAAGCACGATGAGTTGACGATCGTTGGTTCTTCGCCCGAACCAATGGTGCAGCTGCTCGATCGTAAGGTCGTTTCGCGTCCGATTGCCGGGACGCGCCGTCGCGGAAAGAACGACGAGCACGATCGCCTGATGGCTGCGGAACTCATCGAACATCCGAAGGAGCGCGCCGAGCACGTCATGCTCGTCGACCTCGCCCGCAACGATGTCGGTCGCGTCGCCAAGTTCGGCACCGTGCAGGTCGACGAACTGATGACGCTCGAGCGTTACAGCCACGTCATGCACATGACCTCGCAGGTGTCAGGCGAACTGCGTGATGACCTTGGCCCGATCGACGTCCTGCGCGCCACATTGCCCGCCGGCACGTTGTCTGGAGCGCCAAAGGTGCGGGCAATGGAGATTATTGACGAACTCGAACCGGTGAAGCGTGGCCCATATGGGGGAGTGGTCGGCTACATCGACTGGTCGGGCAACCTCGACACGGCAATCGCTATTCGCACCATGTTCGTCACGGGCGATGGCAAGATTGCGAGCCTGCAAGCAGGCGCAGGTGTGGTCGCCGACTCGGTGCCCGAAGAAGAAGACCTCGAATGTCGCAACAAGGCCGCGGCGCTGCTCGCAGCGATCCCTGGAGCGCGTCGCATGACCAAGGCGCGCAACGAAGCCGGCACCCAGGCGTAACCGGTCACACTGTGCCTGGCACGGCGTGACCGCTACAGCGCGAGGGCGATCAGGAAGAGGAGGCTGAGGCCAGCGAACACGAATGTGATCACGGTGGCCGCAGCAATGAGGGCCGGAAAGCTTGTGATTGCCGTGAGTGCGAGCCCCAGCGACTTGAACTGACCGATGCGGTTGCCGAGTGCACCCTTCAGTGTGAAGAACTCACGGGAGAGTGCGACGACGCCGTCACCTTCGCGATTGTCGGTCGACTCGACTGTTTCGATCACCGTGCGCTGGGTTTGACGGTCGCCGCCAATCAGCGAGCGCACTTCGGTGAACATCGTGTCGGCGCCCTTCCTCACGGCCCGGAGGCGCAGAATGGCGATGCCAACACTGCTGATTGCCAGAACAGCGAAGGATCCACCAAGCACGACCCAAACCGTCTCGATGCCGCCGTTGAGCGCAGCCCAACCGAGCAGGAAACCACTGACGCAGAAGGTGACGGCCAAGATCATGACGCCGCCTGCGAGCGCAAGACCACGACGCACGAGTGTCATGACGCTGTCGACTGCGCGTTGAGCGAGGTCATCGAGGCCGTCGCGGTCAAATCCGTTGCTACCCGAGTCGCTCATATCGACGTCAGTGTGCCAGATCGGCCAGCGACTCCAGCCGGATCACGGCAGACTGAAGACATGGAGAACCCTGCCGACCTGCCGTTCATCGATGACACCGCACGCGATCGCATCACGGTGACCGGCGACGACGCTCTGACCTACCTCCAGTCGCAAATCGCCCAAGAGATCCGAGATATCGCAGTCGGCGAAACTCGTTGGACTTTCGTGCTCGCACCGACCGGCAAGGTCGACGTATTGGCGCGTATTGCTCGGACCGCCGAGACGACTTTTGTCCTCGACACCGATGCCGGCTTTGGCGAACACCTTCTTGCACGCATCAACCGGTTCAAGATTCGCGTCAAGGCCGACACCGAGCTGGCGTTCGCCGAGTGCGACGGGCCGTCCGCAGCTCATGAGACCGCCCGGGTCGCGGCCGGCTGGCCGCGCATGGGCGCCGAGATTGTCCCTGGTGAAACCATCCCGGCGACCACCGGCGTCGTGTTGCTTGCCGTGAACTTCACCAAGGGCTGCTACCCCGGCCAGGAACTGGTCGAGCGGATGGACAGCCGTGGAGCTGATGCGCCAAAGAGGCTGCGCATTCTCGATGTTGCTGCGGGCACGTCGGTTGGCGATGTGATCGACGGTGTGGCCGAGGTCACCAGCATCGACGGGACCATTGCACTGGCGTATGTGAAGCGCAGTAGCGATCTCGGTCGCATCCCCGAGCACGCCGTTTGAGACGGAGTCAGGCGGCGGCGAGCGATCGTCGGATTGCCTGCACGTCAGGGTGCTGGCGAAGACCGACCAACTCGGGGGAACCGTCGATGACGGAAGCCAACCCGACGGGCGAAGTGCCCGCCTCGGCAGCTGCACGGAGCCAGCCGATTGCGGTGCCTTGGTCGCCGAGCGCACCAGAGGCGCGCGCAACGGCCGAGGCGCTCAACGTGTTCGGGTTCCGCTCAAAGCTGCCCGCCGCGTAGTGGGCTGCGTCTTCGAACCGGCCGAGTGAGATCAGCACGTTGGCGAGCAGGTACTCGTTCGTCGGATCACCGAATGGCGTGGGTTTGGGAAGCAGGTCGACGAGCGAGGCGAGGTTGCCAGCAGGTATCGAGAGCGGTGCCGAAACCGCATCGGGTCGGGAGTGGCTGAGCGCAGCGGTCAGCAATCGTCGAGCCTTCGTTTTCTTGCCGGCTTCGAGTGCATTGTGCGCTGCGGTCCACGGAGAAATCGACTCTTTTGACGACCCGAGCATCTGGAACTGGGTGATCATCAAGAAGGCGATGAAGATGGCGAAACCACGGAACTGGTCGGAGAAGAACATCAGCACCGCAGCGCTGCCGGTCAGAGTGATCGAAAAGAGCAGCATCAACCGCTGTGCCCGACCAGGCAGCAAACGATCGAGGCCCTGCATGACGATATTGCCACCATCGAGTGGCAGGATTGGGATCAGGTTGAGCATGCCGATTGCCGGTCCGGCCCACCAGATGGCGAACGTCGCTGCCGAGTCGTCAAAGGAGCTCTTATCGAGTGGGTTTGCTCCGAGTGCCAGCAGCACAGCAACGCTTGTGGCGATGTGGATACCCGGACCTGCGAAAGAAATGATTGCATGCCCGGCGCGTGAGATCGGCCGGGTGGGCACATACGAGGCGTAGCCGGCGAGGAAGCCGAGCGAGATCTCCGCATGAGCGCCGTGGCGCCTTGCCGACACGGCATGGCCGAGTTCGTGGATCAGCGTGAAGACAGCGATCGCGCCAGCCAGCCACAATCCGAACTCGCTGCCGTAGATCACGATGATCAGCAGCATGAACATCACGAAACCTGGCTGAACATGCACCTTGAAGCCCAGCAGGTTGAACATTGAGACCAGCCTACGGTGACGACGCGTTGGGCGAGCGACAGGTGGCGACACTGCTGGCCGGTGAGACCGCGGTCACACCGAGATGGCAAAGTGGTGATTGATGAGTACCACCCAGACGAACGGCGCCGTGCAAGACGGCGGAGTATTGCAACAGGCGGTGTCGATGGCGGTCGCTGCCGGTGACACGCCAGAGAGCCGTGCCGACGCCGTGCGTTCGATTACCGCTGCCGACCTCGATGCGGTGATCCATGCCCAGTTCGACGCTGTCGGCTCGGTTCTCACATCCGGCATTGGGGCATCACCGGGGGCAGCGGTCGGCAAGGTCTACTTTTCCTCCGATGACGCCGCAGATGCGGCCGATCGCGGCGAGGCAGTGATCTTGGTTCGCAACGAGACGACGCCTGCTGATGTGCACGGAATGATGGTCTCCACAGGCCTCCTGACGACCAAGGGCGGGCTCGTCAGCCACGCCGCAGTCGTCGCCCGCGGCTGGGGCACGCCTGCAGTCGTCGGCGCCGAAGCAATCAAGATCGCCAATGGTTCGTTCTCGGTCGGCGACGTCACGGTCGCCATGGGCGACATCATCTCGATCGACGGCGCCAGCGGTGATGTGGTCGTCGGTGAAAGGTCGACGGCAGCAGCTGCACCCCCCGAAGAGTTCTTCACGATCCTGAGCTGGGCTGACGCAATTCGTTCCGGCCACATGGCGGTTCGGGCGAACGCCGACAACGGCCCTGATGCCGCCAAGGCTCGAGAGTTGGGCGCTGAAGGCATCGGGCTCTGCCGGACCGAGCACATGTTTTTGGCAGCTGATCGACTGCCGGTCGTGAGGCGCATGATCCTGGCGCGTGACGCCGACGAGGAGAGTGAAGCGCTCGAAGAACTGGGCCGCGTTCAGCAGGTCGACTTCGAGGAGATTCTCCGGGTGATGGACGGCATGCCGGTCACCGTGCGACTTCTCGACCCGCCGCTCCACGAGTTCCTGCCGTCGGTCGCTCAGCTGACATTGAAGGAGGCAACCGAAGGGCTGAGCGAGTTCGAGCAACGTGAGCTACGAGCCGCTGAGTCGTGGGCCGAACACAATCCGATGATCGGGACTCGCGGGGTTCGCCTCGGGGTGCTGAAGCCCGGCCTGTATGCAATGCAGGTCAGGGCGCTCCTCGCCGCGGTCAAGGTGCTGCGGGT
>JBLIMF010000169.1:0-5785 GCA_047638615.1 Gammaproteobacteria bacterium | reverse complement strand
TCACCGGCACCCTCACGTACGGCATCGGTGTGTACACGACCGACATCAGCAACAACTCGACAGGCGCGTCAGCGAAGGTGGCTGCCACTCTCCTCGACAGTGACGTGTCTGATTCGAATTTTGCCTGTCCTGGGTTATTTGACAAAGATTTCACAGCGCTCAACGCGAGCTGCGGTTCAGCCATCAGCTGACCTCCCCCCACCCCACGCCCAACCCCACGGCCACCTGTTCAACTACACGGCCTCGACGTACGTCGACCCAAGTGTGTGCACCACTGCGAGATCGGTGAACTCATCGGCGGCAATCACCGGGGCCCCACCCACCGTGATCGGCGAGGCGGTGGCATCGACGACCCGAACCGAGCCTTCTTCGAACTGCAACTCGCGACGAGCAGCAATATCGCTCGACTCGAGAATATCTCCCGCGAAGACGTATGAGAAGACAAACGTTCTCGCTGTGGCCTCATCGTTCAGATCCGGTGCTCCGGCTTCGGCGAGGAAGGCAGCGATTGCGTCGTTGTCCGGCGCCAGCAGGGTGATCCGCACGTCGTCGCGGCTGAGTTGCTCACGCAGGCCGGCACGGTCGATCAGGTTACGCAAGGTCGACAGGTCGGTACGAGCGTCGATGGTCGTCATTGCATTGGTCGCCGGGGCTTGCGTGGTGGTCGGAGCCACCGTCGTTGCTGGCGCCTGCGTTGTTGCAGGGGCTACCGAGGTCACAGGGGCTGGCAGCGCGGTCACCGGGACGGTCGTCGAGACCAACGTCGTTTCGGGAGCAACCGTGGTCGTCGATTCGAGTGTCGGCTCCGGAGCGAGTGCGGTCGTCGACTGAACGTTGAGTTCACCGGCGACGATCTCGCAACGAACACGGTCGCCCGGCAGGAAGTCATGGTCGGGGAAGCGATATAACACGCCCCGGGCTTCGGTCACCGGCACGGCTTCGATCTCGGCGACTACCGAAATGTTGGACGCGCGCTCGCCGTCGCCAAGTGTGTCCGGGCGGTTCAGAGCGCACGTGTAGCTGACAGCAGCGAGCGTCTCGTTCGGCCGCAGCTCTTCCTGCAGCACGACGGTCGATCGCCACTCGGACGACTGATCGATTCGGTCGAGCGGAGCCCATTGGAACGTGGCCTCGCCGCTGGCGTTGGTCACCACTGTGGCGGCAGCCGGTGCAACGGCGTTGGAGGGCCGCAGCCAGGTGAACGCATCCGGTGTGTCGACCGGGCCCGCAATGTCAGCAACGATCGACGCAGGAATCGGGCTGTAGTTCGGTGCAATGCGCTGGACGGTGAGCGTGATCGCTGCAGCGTTGTCGGTAATGACGGTTTCACCGCTGTCGTCGCTGCGAGTCAAGAAAAAAACGAACGCCCCGATCACCAGAATCAGAACCAGGATGATCGAAGCAATGGCGGCAGCACCCGGGCCGCTGCGCTCGGGCGGCAGGCCGTACTCGTTGATGCTTGCCTGGGCGCTGCGAGGTATCGGCTGTCCGGCCGCTGGCGTGGGCGCGGCGCCCTGCCCGGTTGATGAAATTGTTGGTTGCACGGTTGGTTGCACGGTTGTGCGATCGAGAGCCGGATCACCTCGGGGTGAAAGTTCGGGATCAGGCAAAATTGGATCGGACATTGTTGGAACGTACCCGCCAGCGCAACAGCACAAACCGTCAACTGATTGAACTTTTAGCGGAAGTCCCGGCTCTGTGTTTTGCCCGCCATCGGCAACGGATCAAGCCGTTCGGCCACCACGTTGACCACACCCTCGGCCCGCTCGAGCCGTCCGCGGATCACCATTGCGGGGGCCTCGCGAGCTACCTTGCGGAATCGATGCCAGCATCCCTTCGACACCACGACGTTGATCAACCCGGTCTCGTCTTCAAGGTTGAGGAAGGTCACCCCCTGTGCCGTTTGCGGTCGCTGGCGATGCGTCACCACTCCAGCAACATGGACCACCGTGCCAGGTTCTGCATTCCACAACTGCACCGACGTCAGCACACCAATCGCATTCAGTTCCTTGCGAATAAACTGTGTGGGATGACCATTGGGCGACACGCCGGTGGCCCACAGATCCGCAACAGCTTCTTCCACCGGAGTCATCCCTGGCAACCGAGGCGCAACACCACCGGTGATGATGCCTTCCAGCCGACCAGGCCGCGACTGGACCGTGGCACCGACCGTCCATATCGCTTTGCGGCGGTCGAGCGCAAAGCACTCGGTGAACACCCCGGCGGTGGCCAGCGCTTCGAGCTGCGAGAGATGCAGGTCAGGAACCCGGCGCACGAGGTCTTCAGTGTCGGTGAACAAGCCGCCCTCTTTGCGCACCGTTTCCATCTGTTTGGCCAGTTCGCTGCCAATGCCGCGCACAGAACCAAGACCGAGCCTGACTGCCACGCCGCCCTCCGACGCTCCAGCTGACTCACCGTCGGCATTCGGCGGGCAGGGCTCCAAGGTGGCGCTGGCCAGCGACGCATTCAGGTCAGGCGTGTGGACCACCACACCGTGTCGACGGGCATCGCGAACCAGTGTGTGTGGCGACCAGAACCCCATTGGCTGGGCGTTGAGGAGCGCCGCGCAAAATGCTGCTGGCTCGTGATACTTGATCCACGACGAGGCGTAGACGAGGTACGCAAAGCTGACCGAGTGCGACTCGGGGAACCCGTAGTTCGCGAATGCCTTCATCTTGAGATACAGCTCATTAGCCACGTCGCCGACGATGCCGTTGGTTTCCATCCCGGCGAAGAGCCGCTGCTTGAGCTGCTCCATCCGCCGTGCCGATCGTTTCGATCCCATGGCCTGGCGCAGCTCGTCAGACTCAGCCGGAGTGAAGCCAGCCACGTCAATCGCCATCTGCATCAGCTGTTCTTGGAAGAGCGGAATCCCAAGAGTCTTGCCTAACGAGTTCTCGAGCAACGGGTGCAGATAGGTGACCTGTTCCTGGCCGTTGCGGCGCCGGATATACGGGTGTACCGAACCGCCCTGGATCGGGCCTGGCCGGATCAGCGCCACCTCGACCACGAGGTCGTAGAACCGACGCGGTTTGAGGCGTGGCAGGGTTGCCATCTGGGCGCGTGACTCGATCTGGAACACCCCGACCGTGTCGGCTCGGCACAACATCGCATACACGTCGTCGTCCTGCGGGAGAGTGGCGATGTCGATCTCGTAGCCCCGGTGTTCACGCACCAGGTCGACGGCGTAGTGCAGCGCCGAGAGCATCCCGAGGCCGAGCAGATCGAACTTGACAAGGCCCGTTGCCGCACAGTCGTCTTTGTCCCACTGCAGCACCGACCGCTTGTCCATCCGGCCCCATTCGACCGGACACACCTCGATCACCGGCCGGTCGGCAATCACCATGCCACCCGAGTGGATACCGAGGTGGCGCGGCGCGTCTTCGACTTCGAGCGCGAGTTCGAGCACTGCCTTCGGGATGCGCCGTTCCCTTGTGGACGCGGCCGGCGAAGCGTCTGAAGACGCCGCCGTGCCGGACCGAGAGCTCGCCTTTGCGCACTGGTCTTGCTCCTGCTGCTCCATCGTCACCGCAACACCACCCCAGCCGTCGACCTGCTTCGACCAGGCATCTTGCTGGCCGGGGTCGTAGCCGAGCGCTTTGGCCATATCACGCACCGCCGAGCGTGCCCGGTAGGTGATCACGTTGGCGACCTGTGCGGTGTGATGTCGTCCGTAGCGTTCGTAGACGTACTGGATGACTTCCTCGCGACGGTCAGACTCAATGTCGATGTCGATGTCGGGTGGTCCGTCCCGCTCTGGTGACAGGAAACGTTCAAACAGCAGACCGAGCGATACGGCGTCGGCAGCCGTGACCCCGATGGCGTAGCAGACGGCCGAGTTCGCTGCGCTCCCCCGCCCCTGACAGTAGATGTCGGAGCGGCGGCAGAATTCAACGAGATCCCGCACCACGAGAAAGTAACCAGCGAAGTTGAGCTGATCGATCAGCACCAACTCACGGTCGATCGTCTGCCAGGCCCTGGATCGCAACGACAGATCTTCGGCCACTCCCCCGTTCGCCGCAGGGGCTGGGGTCGGCCGGACCCCGTAGCGCTTCGTGCCACCTGCTTCAACAACCTGGCGGAGGTACTGCATCTCGGTGAGCGGCTGACCGCCATCGCCCTCGGGGCATGGAAACGGTGGAAGTTTCGGTGCCACGAGTGCGAGGTCGAACGCCGCTGCCCGGCCAACTTCGGCGGCCCGTTCGACCGCGCCCGGATACCGCTCGAAGCGATCCTGCTGCTCGGCACCGGAGCGCAGATGCGCTCCCGCCGAGCCCGGCAGCCAGGCGTCGACATCGGCCAGGCTGCGCCGTGACCTCACCGCTGCCAGTGCGGTGGCCAGCTTGCGTTGCGATGGTGTCGCATAGTGAACGTTGTTGGTCGCCACACAGCCGACCCCCGCCTGCTGGGCGAGTTCGTACAGCGCATCGTTGCGTGCCGAGTCGAGTGGATCGCCGTGATCCCACAGTTCGACCAGTACACGGTCCTGTCCAAAACCCTCGATCAATTGGTCGAGTTCGCGCCGCGCCGCCTCGGGCTGGCCGCTGGACAGGGCTGCAGGCACCCCGCCCTTCCGGCAGCCGGTGAGCACCCAAACGTGACCGGCCAGCATTTCAGCCAAGTCAGCAAAGGCGAACTGCGGCGCACCCTTCTCGCCGGCCAAGTGCCCGAGGCTCAACGCCCGCGAGAGCTTGCCGTATCCCTCGACGCCATCGGCCAGCACCAGAAGATGGGTTCCGGCAGGGTCGGGCACATGCGAATCAGGGACCCGTCCGGTTGCCACCTGGCGGTCCGTGTCGGGTTCGCTGCGTGCCGTCCGCAAGCCAGGTAGCAGGCCGTCAGTCAGCGTGATCTCGGCACCGAACACCGTGGGCAGGCCGACAGCCTTGGCTGCCTCGGCAAACCGCACGACCCCGTAGAATCCGTTGTGGTCGGTGATCGCCAACGCAACCAGCCCGAGCCGAGCTGCCTCGGTGGCGAGTTCTTCTGGATGAGAGGCGCCGTCGAGAAACGAGAAGTTCGAATGGCAGTGCAGCTCCGCATACGGGACGACACCGGCATCTGACGCAGGCCGTGGCAGCCCATTAGGTGTTTCAAACGGTTGCCGTTTGCGGCTCCAGGCCGGGCTGTCGCCACCGGCATTCCACGATGGGCTTCCCGGCGCGCGGCCGTCTCGGTTGGTCTGCTTCGTCTTCTGTTGCTTCTGCCCTGACCCTGGTGGCTGACCCGACAGGGTTGCTTCAAGTTCGCTCCATGACCAGGACGGGTTATTGAACCCCATCACATCAAGTATCGAACATGTGTTCTATTGTTGCAAATTGGATCGCCATTCAAATCTGGCTTGAAGATGTCGCAAGATCCCTTCCAGGCCCGGATCAGCACGCTCGACTGCTGCATCCCACTCGAACCAGTCGATTTCTTGGCTCTCCCCTGCAGGCGGAGCAGGGTCGGCGGCGCCACCATCGATCAGATAGCGCACGTCAAGATGCGTATGCCCTCGACCACCGGCGTGCACATCAATGTGCACGAGAGGCGGCACACCGTCGGCGTCGAGCGAGTCGAGAAAGGCGACATCGAGCCCGGTTTCTTCGCGAGTCTCACGGAGCGCAGCGGCCCACGGCGTCTCCCCGGGGTCGACGTGCCCTCCTGGCTGGAGCCAGAACCCGAGCCGCTTGTGCTTCAGCAAGATCACGCCACGCTGGCCGACCACCAGTGCTGAACCGGTGACATGAATCGAGTCAGATTCTTGCGACAGGGGATCGCTGAGCTGGTCGAATGCCTTGAG
>JBLIMF010000168.1:0-5787 GCA_047638615.1 Gammaproteobacteria bacterium | reverse complement strand
GCCGAGACGGAGACTGCTGCCGAGACTGAGACTCCTGTCGAGACCACGGAAGGCTGATCACAGATGGAATTCACCGCACAAGACGTCAAGGCCCTCCGGGACGCGTCAGGCGCAGGCATGATGGACTGCAAGAAGGCATTGCAGGAGAACGACGGCGACACGGAGGCTGCGCAGAAGTGGCTCCGTGAAAAAGGCCTGGCTGCCAGCGCCAAGCGCGAAGACCGCGACGCCAATCAAGGTGTTGTCAGCATGGCAATCACTGGCAACATCGGCGCCATCGTGGAACTTAAATGCGAGACCGACTTCAGTGCCGGTTCTGACTCCTTTAAGGCAGAGGCCGACGCACTCGTCGCACTAGTATCCGAGGGGGGCGTCGATGCGATCTCGGAGCGCCAGAGCAATCTTGAAGAACTCAAGATTACGCTGAAGGAGAACATCAGCATCGGCCAGGTCGCCCGCATCGAAGCCGCCGAGGGCAACATCCTCGATAGCTACCAGCACATCCAAGGTGGGCGCGGCGTCAACGGCGTCCTCGTCGAGATCGCCAATGGCACGCAGGCACTCGCTCACGACATTGCAGTCCATGTGGCATTCGCTCGTCCGAAGTACCTCAGTCGCGACGACGTTCCGGCCGAGGTCGTCGCAGGCGAACGCGAGACGCTCACTACGATCACTCGCAACGAAGGTAAGCCTGAAGCTGCACTTGAAAAGATCGTCGAGGGCCGGATCAGTGGCTTCTTCAAAGACGTTGCACTGCTCGATCAGCCATACGCAAAAGATGACAAGCAGTCGGTCAGCCAGTTCATCGGCTCCGCCTCCGTTGTCGCCTTTGCTCAAGTCGAAATCGGCTGACCGAGTCCGGATCGTACGATTCGTGCGTGACGACTCACCCTTCGTTGGCCGAGGCCAACTCTGGCTCGTCTTGCCTTGATGTCGAACAGTTCAATCCTCACTGAGCAAGCTGAGTTCCGGAGCGTCATTCGTTCCAGAATCATTGCTTGAATGATCGAACACCTGAATTATTGAACAGCCTCGCTGCGCGTCAAGTACGTTCAGCGGGGCTGTTTCGCGCCCGACCCAATTGCTCACGGAGACACAGAAATGACGCAACGAGAACAACGTCCGAGCTTCAAAAGAATAGTGTTCAAGCCTTCAGGTGAAGCGTTGGCTGGTGAGTCGGGTATGGGGCTTGACGGCGCCACGCTTGAGGCCACGGCTGCCGAGATCATCGATCTGCGCCAGAACCTTGGTGTCGACGTCGCTGTCGTTGTTGGCGGTGGGAACTTCTGGCGCGGGCGAACGGGTTCGCTCACGGGAATGGACGCGACGCAGAGCGACCACATTGGCATGCTTGGAACGGTCATGAACGCACTCGCGCTGCAGGACGCACTCGAACGTCAAGGGCAGGAGACGCGGGTGCAGTCGGCTATCGAGATGCCGCGGATCGCTGAGGCCTACATTCGACGTCGGGCTGTCCGTCACCTCGAAAAGGGTCGAGTTGTCATCTTCGCCGCCGGTACTGGTAACCCCTTCTTCACTACCGACACGGCCGCAGCACTCCGCGCTGCCGAGATCGAAGCCGAGGTGGTCATCAAGGGGACCCATTCGGGCGTCGACGGGGTCTACAGCGCCGACCCGCGTACTCATCCCGACGCGATCAAGTACGACGCTGTCAGCTACATGGAAGTGATGACCAAAGACCTCAAGGTCATGGACTCAACGGCTATCGCGTTCTGCCGTGACAACGACATCCCCATCGTGGTGTTCGACATGTCGAAACAAGGTTCGCTGCGGAGCATCGTGCAGGGCGGCAGCGAAGGAACACTCGTTCACGCATGATGCGCTGTCTGATTCGCCTGTCCTGGGTACCATGGTCATTGTGATCGACGACACGCTGCTGGAAGCCATGGAAAAGATGGATAGGGCTGTCGAACACACCCAGTCCCAGTTCGGCACAGTGCGTACCGGTCGTGCCAGCCCGGCACTCGTTGAGCGCATCACCGTCGAGTACTACGGCGCGCCTGTGCCGATTCAGCAGCTTGCGTCGATTTCAGTGCCCGAAGCTCGGCAGTTGCTGATCAAGCCGCATGATCGTTCCTCGCTCGAGTCGATCGAGAAGGCAATTCGCGACAGCGATCTCGGTGTCAACCCGAACAATGACGGTATTGCGATTCGCCTGTCGTTGCCGCAGCTCACCGAGGAACGCCGCAAGGAGTACGTGAAGGTCGCCAAGAACATGGCCGAAGACGGCCGGATCTCGCTGCGAAACATCCGTCGTGATGCTCGTAAGGACATGGAAGGCGAAGAGAAGGACGGAGACGTTTCTGAGGACGAGCTGGCGCGCGCCGAGAAGGAGCTCGACAAGGTCACAAGCGAGCACGTTGACGCAATCGATGCTGCGTTCGGCCGCAAAGAGCACGAACTGCTCGAAGTCTGAGAAGCTGAAGGAAATACGATGACTGACGACATTTGGCGACCCGACGAAGAAGGATCAGCTGACCGACGACGTCCGGGCCGGCTCGAAGCCGAGATGGACGCGTTCGACGACACAGAGTTCGGGGGTCCGCTGTTTGGCAAGACTTCAGAGAATCCCGTCGTTGCAGTTGAACCGTCGGCACAACGGCCGAACGAGCCAGCGCCTGTCGCCGCGCCAGTCGAAGTTGTCGCCAACCCCGACGATTGGCCTGAGTTGGCTTCTGGAGGTTCCGGCCGGCTGCGGATGGATGACCCGTCTGGTTCGATGCCGCACTGGACCGAAGATGCCACGGGTGAGGTGCCTGTTATCGAGCGTCCCAAGCGCCCAGCGGACCCCACCGACGACCTTGACGTCTGGTCGACATTCACCACTGACACACCGGTGTGGAAGGAGGGCGACGCAGTCGACAAGCCCTCGGGCAGAGTTTCCGCGGCGTCGCCAGCCGATCCGACAGGGGAGATCTCTTGGGAAGACGCGCCGATCGTAGAGCCCGCAGACGCCAGGGCAGATCTGCAAGTACACGAGGCGCATAACGTCGCTGCCGGCGCCGCACCTTCCGAGGCGTTGCACCGTGAGCCGGCGCGCATCACCATCGGCACCGACCCGTCAGGTATGCCCCGACGCCCGCAGCCGCAGCGCCGCGGCGGATCGCCGCAGCGACCGCCCGCAGCCGGAAATGGGACGCCCGGAGGTGGCAAACGCAACCTTCCGGTGGCAGTGGCCACAGGCCTGTTGCTCTCCGCTGCGTTCCTTGGCGCTGCGATGTGGAGTCCCGCAGCCGCACTGACTTTCGTTGCGGTTGCTCTCGGGCTTGCTGCGGTTGAGTATTTTTCGAAGGTCACGGAAAAGGGTTACCGCCCCGCAGTGGCTGCCGGCGTGGCGGCATGCGTTGCGTGTCCGCTGGCTGCCTACTGGGTTGGCGAAAAGGGCATCCCGTTGGTGCTGGCCTTCGCATTCTTTGCCGGTTCGCTTGGCTTCATTGGCTCAGATTCCATCGAAGTCGGCCCGATGCCAAACATGGCAATCACCATGCTCGGCGTGGTGTGGATCGGCCTCATGGGCTCGTTCGCCGCCTTGATCATTCGCTACTCGAATTTCTTCGGTGACCTGACTATCGGCACCGACACGCTGGTCCTGCTGGCTGTGGGGGTGGTTGCTAACGATGTTGGTGCGTACTTCGTCGGGAGTGCCTTTGGGCGGACACCGCTCCGTTCATGGATCAGCCCGAATAAGTCTGTCGAAGGGTTCCTCGGCGGCACGATCCTTACGCTGATCGTGATGCTGCTTGTTGGCATGCGCGGCCTCAGCGATACGTGGTCCGACACGAGCCACCTCCTGATGCTCGGCATCGTCATTGCCATCTTTGCTCCGCTCGGCGACCTGACCGAGTCGATGTTCAAGCGCAATTTGGATGTCAAAGACTTCGGCTCGCTCATCAAGGGCCATGGCGGCGTGCTTGACCGCTTTGACGGGTTCCTCTTCGCCCTTCCAGCTGTCTACTACTTGATGCTTGTCATTGAACCGTGGACCAAGTTCAGCGTCTAATCAGATGACGCAACGTCCAGTTCGCGTTGCCATCGCCGGCTCGACCGGCTCCATCGGCACGCAGACACTCGAGGTCATCCGGGCCGAAAACGAACGCGAACCCGGCTCGTATGTGGTGAGCGGGATCAGCGTCGGCCGGTCAGGCAACGCTGCGTTGGCACAAGCTGCCGAGTTCGATATCCCATTGATTGTGGTTGACGATGACACTGCCCGCTACGAGGTCGCATCCACCGGTCGGGTGCGTGTCGACGCTGATGCTACGGCGCTGATCGACGACGCTGACGTCGTGATCAATGGCGTTGTTGGCTTTGCTGGCCTTCTTGTCACGACCGAGACTCTGCGCTCAGGCAAGCGGCTCGGCTTGGCAAACAAAGAGAGCCTCATTGCTGCTGGCCCGATTGTGCAACCGCTGCGCTCGACTCCAGGCGCCGAGATTGTCCCCGTCGATTCAGAACACTGCGCACTCCACCAGTGCCTGCGGTCGTCGTTCGATGCCGGACGAGAGGTCGCCAAGTTGCTTCTGACAGCAAGTGGCGGCCCGTTCCGGGGGAGGAGCGGAGCCGATCTTGCGGAGGTAACGGTTGAGCATGCGCTGCAGCATCCCACCTGGACCATGGGCCCGAAGATCACGATCGATTCGAGCACGCTGATGAACAAGGGGCTCGAAGTGATCGAGGCCCACGAGCTGTACGGCACGTCCTACGACCAGATTGATGTTGTCGTGCATCCGCAGTCGGTCATTCATTCGATGGTCGAATACACCGACGGTTCCACCATTGCCCAGTTGTCAATGCCGACGATGAAGTTGCCGATTGGATACGCGCTCGGATATCCAAACCGCCTCGCCACACCGTTTGGAACGATCGACTGGGCCAACCTCGGTTCCCTTGACTTTGAAGCGCCAGATCGGGCGACGTTCCGTTGTCTTGACCTGGCGTATGCCGCCGGCCGTCGTGGTGGGACCGCGCCGGCGTGGCTGAGTGCGGCCAACGAAGTGGCCGTTGAGGCTTTTCTTTCAGGAAACTTGCGCTGGAATGAGATCGCTGAAGTATGCGAAGCCGTGTTAGAGCGCCATGATGGAGGAACCCCCCACACCGTCGATGATGTGATTGAAGCTGACCTGGATGCTCGACGGATTGCCGAAGAGGTTTTACCACGATGACTGATCAACTCACACCGCCAACCGAAGACGACGCAACGGGTCGGTCGAAGTTCGCCAGCGAGGTCATGGCCGGCGGCGCCGTTACAGAGAACCTGGCCGACGACGAGCTGGCCGGCGGCAGGCGGGGCGTCTTGTCGATGCTTGCCATTTTGGGTTTGTTCGCGTGGCTCGGGTTCGCGAACTTCTGGATCTTCGTCTTTGTCGTCGGCGTCGTTATCTCGATCTTTCTGCACGAGCTCGGGCATTACCTCACTGCCAAGTGGAGCGGTATGAAGGTCACCCAGTTCTTCCTCTTCTTTGGACCACGCCTCTGGAGCTTCCGTCGGGGCGAGACCGAATACGGCGTCCGGGCACTGCCACTCGGTGCGTTTGTGCGGATTATCGGTATGAACCGGATGGACGAGGTCGAGCCCGGCGACGAGTCACGGGCATACCGTCAGAAAAGCTTTCCGCGCCGTCTCCTGGTCATTTCGGCTGGCTCGATCATGCACATCTTGATCGCCATCACCCTCCTGTTTGGCGTTTATTCGGTTGCGGGCGAAGACACGGTTCGTGATGGTGTCGAAGTCAAAACCCTTGTCGATGGTGGTGCAGCCCAATCTGC
>JBLIMF010000167.1:0-5824 GCA_047638615.1 Gammaproteobacteria bacterium | reverse complement strand
TCGATGTCGGTGCCGAGTGATGGCAGCTACGGAGTGCCCGAAGGCATCATCAGCTCGTTCCCGTGCGTCTGCAAGGACGGCAACTACGAAATCGTCCAGGGTCTCGACATCGGCGAGTTCAGCCGTTCGAAGATCGACGCGTCGGCAGCCGAACTGGTCGCCGAGCGCGACGCGGTTGCCGAACTCGGCTTGATCTGACATTCGGGCAGAGTCGCGAACGGGGTCAGGTCCCTTTCGTCACTCTGCCCATTGGGTGCAATGCAGCACCCGACGAGCAACGTGAGGAGACGGTGACTGGGTCCGACGTCTGTAAGTGCTCTGTCGTCAGTTCAGGTGAACCTCGACGCACGAGCAGCACAGTGATCCAGGAACCGATGCAGAGCAACGCAATGCCGACCGAGAAGGGTGTGGTCGAGTCGCTGACGAATGCGCTCACGATCGTGCCGAGCACGGCGCCGCCCGCCATTCTGATCGCCCCGCCGTAGGCCGACGCGGTGCCAGCCAGGTGGCCGACTGGCCCGAGCGCAGCGGTGTTCAGGTTCGGCATGAGAAACATAAACGACGACAACGTGAGAGCGAGAACTGGCATGTACATCCAGATGCTCGGCTGCCCACCAGTGGCGATCGAGATGACGCAGAGCAGCAGGGTGGTCGGGATCAGGAATGCGTAGGCCGTGTTAATGAGCCGATGGACGCCAACGCGCACGACGATGCGGCCGTTGATGATTGCTCCGGCGGCGAAGAGCACGGCAACCAGTCCGAAGATGAGGGGGAACTGTTCTTTTCGGTCGAATATCTCGCTGATGATCAGCTCGCTGCTTGCCAGATATGTCGTGAACACGCCTTGAAGGAAGATCGTTGCGTTGGTATAGCCCGACGTGATCGGCGTGCGTGCAACTTCGACGTACCCCCTCGTCGTCGAGCGGAGATGCAGCGGCCGACGGTGCGCTGGGTTGAGCGACTCGCGCATCCGGATGCTCCACAGCATGATCACCACAGCGAAGATTGCGCAGAACCAGAAGATGGAACGCCATGGCAGTAGGGCGATGATGCCCGCACCGATGCTCGGCGCCAGGATCGGCACAAGCATGAACACCGCCATGACCTGCGACATCGCTTTGGCCATCTGGCTGCCCTCAAATCGATCTCGGATGATCGCAGTTGCGACGACTCGGGCGCCGGCTGCACCGAGGCCCCAGACGAATCGACTGAGCAGCAGGAGCTCGAAGGTCGGTGCCAAGGCTGATCCAGCAGCGCCCACGATGTAGATTGCGCTGCCGGCGTAGAGGACAAGCTTTCGGCCGAAGCGGTCGGCGATCGGCCCCCAGGCGAGCTGGGCAATGGCCATCCCCAAGAAGAAGACCGTGATCACTTGGCCGGCTCGGGGTGAAGCTTCGCCGAGGTCGAACGCCTCACGGATCTCGTCGAAGGCGGGCAGCATCGTGTCGATGCCGAGCGCCATCAGGGCCATGATCGCTGACATCAGCGTCAGTAGTTCTCGCTGCCCCATACGGTACTGCTGTCCGGCCGGAGCTGCAGCAGCACTGGTGGTAGCGAGTTCGGTCACATTCCAACGCTAACGAGTTGCTCGAAGAGCGCTGCGGCCGAGCGACGAGGGTCACCCCAGCCGAGAAAAGCCCGCGGTCACACTGTGCCTGACACATTGTCACCGCTACTTGAGGAACTTGCTGGTGGTGTTGTCGGCCAGTACCTTGCCGCCGGTCTGGCAGGTCGGGCAGTAGTTGACGGTGTAGCTCGAATACTTGACGTCTCGGACGGTGTCCGAACAGACGGGGCATTCCCTGCCGGTGCGGTTGTGGACCGCACTCGGACGGTCCTTGGATGAGCTCATGTCCTTCCGGGTTCGTTCGGCGGCCAGTCCGCCGGCGATACAATCGTCGATAGCTGCTGCCACCGTGGCGGCACCGTCGGCGCCGAGCTGTTTGGTGGTGGCAAATGGTGAGATCTGTGCGGTGTGGCAGATCTCGTTCGCGAGTCGACGTCCGATGCCGGCCACCATCGCCTGATGTCGCAGGAAACCATGCACTCGCATCGATTTCGCTGCGAACAAATCCGCCAAGTCGGCCGGACTAATTCCGGCCGCTTCCGGACCGAGCTTGGCGAGCGGGAGCGCTGTTTTTACGTCGACCGACGGCACACACCACACCCCGGCGCGACGCTCCTTGCCCTGTTCGGTCAGCAGTAACGCTGTCTCGTCGATACTGCTGTCGTTGCGTTCGGTGGGTTCGAAGATGAAGCGAGCCTGGCCGCCGCGTGGCTTCGCCGAGAGCTTTTCGTCAGCGAGCAGACGTCCGCCCTGCATGAGGTGGATCACGAAGCTGATCGGCTCAAACCGCAGAATCAGGTACTTGCCCCGGCGGCCAACGCTGAGCAACGGCAAGCCATATGCCGCGTCAGGCGCTGGTCTGGCGGTCTTCAGGACAGTGAAGTTGAACGGCGTGAACTTCGTGAGCACGCGCCCAGCGAATTGGCGATCGAGTCGCTCGGCGTGCACCTCGACTTCCGGCATCTCGGGCATGGCTCGACATTAAGCGAGTATCCGAACCTGCCAGAGTGTCACTCGTAGATCGTGCGTTCTTTCACGGTGGCGAACACTGCATCGAGCGCGCCGAATACCGCTTGGTTGTCGAGCAACTTTTGCTGGTCACCCCACAGGCGGACGTGGCCACTGATGAAGGCTTCTTGAGCATTGAGCTCGCCGGTTGCAACGGCGACAGCGGTGTCCCAGCCCTGCTCCATCTTGATGTCTTCGGGATTGGCCGGACCGGCGCCGAATGAGGCGGTGCCGTTGCCCACCTGCAGGTGATACGTAATGTCGCCCTCGGGGCCGTCGGACACGACCTGCGTGACGCCGATCGCGTGCGTCGATGATATTTCCCGGAGTTGTTCGTTCGCTGCCACTTCTGCGGTCAGCGCGTTGATCCAGTCGAGGCTCAGGTATCGCAACACCCCCGTAGTCTGCCTGATGATGTCGGACTTCACAGCGAACTCGGGTGGAGGCGGCTTGCACGACGGTCGGCACCAGGGCACTGTCGAGGAGTGGGTGTTTGCCGCGTGGACCGCAGACGCCGGCCTCGGCGTGATCTCCGGGCATCGCATCGTCGGCCGGACGGCCTGGTATTGGGCGGCGCTGGCGCGGGCAGGTCGCCCGCTGCTCCACATCACGGACTTCGACGTACCGGTGCGCCTCGCTGATCCTTTCATCGTCAAGGGCGAGGCCATGTGGGCTGAACACACTCGTGAATCTCCGATGGAACAGTGGACCATCGGCAACGAAACGTACGCGGTATCACTCGATGACCCGGAGGATGCGCTCGGTCGGGGGTACGGCATTCCGACACCCATCGCCTTCGACCTCGAGTGGTACGCCACGGCAGTCGAGCAGCGGCTCGACGCGCAGCCCGACATGTCAACGGGTTACGAGCAGGCAGGCGTCGTGCACGGTTCGATTGAGATCCTTGGCGAGCCGGCTGTCGAGCTCACGGAGGCACCGGCTTGCCGTTGGCATCGATGGACCACTGGTGATGACATGCCGCTCGGCCAACTTGTCTTATCGACTGCCGTTGCCCACAGTGGCGTCCGGGCGCCCTTCCGCTTTCCTGACGGCGGCGAGAGCGACTTGGTCCTCACCGCTGACGGTTGGCATCGCCGCGCCACCACCTGACCCCGCCTCACCGACCACCTGGCCCCGCAAAACATCGTTTGTGTCGAAGAATTGGGTGGCATGCCAATCAATCTTTCGACGCAAACGACGGTGTTTCTCCGCGTGCCGCGCTCGGCGTCGATTCCCATGACATGCTCAGTGGCTTCGAATATGAGTTTCAACGGCGACATTATGGATGAGTACTCCCACGGCGGAATGGGCCGCGCGAAGCCGAAGGAATACCCATCGATCGTGGTCGAACTCGGCACGGTGATCGAAGACCGATCGAGCCATTTCGTTGGCAGCATCGCCCGCTGGAATGCCGAGGGTGTGACCCTCAAAGATCGCTCGCAGTACCTCCGCCACTTCACGTGGAAGCCGGGCGGGTTTCTCATCGACGGCAAGCCTGTCACGCTCGTGCGGCCCAAACAGGTCAAGTCAGTCACGCAGCGGACGACCGCATCAGGGTCGCTTGCCGGCGACGGACGGGCCCGTGTTGCACGGGCCAGCCGCATCTGGGTCGAAGGTAAACATGACGCCGAACTCCTCGAACATGTCTGGGGCGACGACCTTCGAGATCTCGGCATCGTCGTCGAACCGCTGCATGGTGCTGACGATCTGAAGGCGATGGTCAGCGATTTTCAGCCGGGCCGCCAGCGCAAACTCGGCGTGCTGCTCGACCACCTCGTACCTGGCTCGAAAGAGACCCGCATCGCTCAGACGGTCAAGGATCCGAACGTTCTGATCACGGGCCACCCGTTCGTCGACGTCTGGGCCGGCATCAGGCCGAAGGTGATTGGCCTCGACGCCTGGCCCGACATCGCGTACGACCCGGAGGTCACGTGGAAGGAAGGGTTGTGCGCCGCACTCGGTGCGCCCTTCGAGGGTTTCTGGCCACGTCTACGCAACCAGGTCCATACGTTCGCTGACCTCACGCCCGAACTCGTCGGTGCCGTCGAACAGCTCATCGACTTCGTTGCCGATACGCCAGACGACCACTGAGCAGCGGCTCAAAACAGGCCAAGGCTGGTGCGCGCTCGAGGCTGATGATCGTCATGACTTCCAGCAGCACCCGTGCGGATGGTTGGTGTTCGCGGGGCTCCGAGTTCCGACACGCGGAGCCCCACGAGAATGGGATGAGCTGTTGGCGAAGGCCCGGACCTGAGCGATGAACTCGTACACGTCCGACTGGCCGAAGCCGCCGAGCCAGAATGACTCACTGAAGCCAACGGCGATGCCGATGCTGTCAGCGGGCGAGTACTGCATGGCGACTGGGCCGCCATTGTGGCCGTAGGAAGTGAGTTGCACTGTGCCGTCGCTGTTCGGAGTGCATGGGCAGACCGGGAACGTGCCGAGGCCGGCGTAGAGCGATTCATCGATAGCGGTCATCTGTGCGAGTGAGCCAGCCGATACGACGTCGCCGTCGTGGTAGAGATAAGCGCCCCATGTGGCGAGAACGGCTTCGTAGTCCTGGCCGGTGGCGTTCTCGATCAAGAGTCCGAGAGCGAGGAAGCCGTCACGTTGCTTGGCTGATCGCGTTTTTGGCCGTCGGGGCGCGGCAACGGACTCGTTTACGGGGGTCGTCGGCGTGAAGCCGGGCTGGACTGGTGTGTCTGTTGGGGGGCTTGCGAACGGGGACATGATCGACTGAACGGGCGAGGGGCGGGTGACCATCGCGATGGTCACCACAGGCTGACGATCTCGACGTCGTCGAATGCGATGGAAGAGACGGATGTCGCAAGACCGACGTACCCAGGAACGATCGCAGCGAAGTCGGCAATCCGTTCGCCGTCGACGATCACCATGGTCCGCGCAGCGCTGGCCTCGACCGTCAGGGTGTGGGGCAGTGTCGGGTCGAAGTCGTCGGGCATCGCAAGCCCGCCTTGGTACTCGTGTGCGCCGGTGTTGGGGCTGTACAGACCCCAGCGAAGGAACATGCCAGAGTTGGTGAAGTCGATCAACGTGGCGCCACGGCGGGAACCGAGTGCGGCCTGTCCGAGAACAACGCCGCCACCGAACTCGCTGTCGATTGCAGTCATCTGGACTGAGATCCTGAACTCGGTTGGAGGGAGCTCGCCGTATTGGCTGATGAAGTCGTAGCCAGTGCTGTCGGTCTGGGTGTACTGGCCGGCAGTGATCGCCCAGCTGCCAGTCATCGAC
>JBLIMF010000166.1:0-6040 GCA_047638615.1 Gammaproteobacteria bacterium | reverse complement strand
TGTCAACGACGGCTACGACGACATGCGCGCTGGCAAGAATATCCGCGGCGTCATGGTCTACTCCTGACGCTGAGTAGCTGAGCTCGTCGAAAGGCGTGAGGGATGTGCGCGCCTGGTGCGGATGTACTTCACGCCTTCGTCGCTGTTGTAACGTCGAAGAAGCATCTAGATGGCGTTCTCGGGGAAGGTGCAGAGGTGTTTCTTGTCGGGCGTAAAACCTCAGCATTCGAGCAATCTCGACGTTGCACGCACATCGATTGCCGAACTGGCCACGCTCGACCCATGGATCGCAGCGTTGGGTTACGGCGGCGCGCCGACCGCCAGCGATGTCGCAGCTTCGTTCGCCGCGCTTGCCGAGGCAGAGTTGCGAGAGAGTTGCGAGAGAGTTGCGAAAGGGGCCTGATCCCATACGTCACTCTTTGAGCCGGTCACACAGTGCCTGGCACAGAGTGACCGGCAACTAACTTGCGGCCATGAAGAGTCGCGCAGCGTTGGTGTACGGAGTCGGTGAAGAATGGACAATCGAGGAGATCGAGGTCGACCCGCCGAAGGCCAAGGAAGTGATCGTGCAGTGGAAGGCCGCAGGCCTTTGCCACAGTGACGAACACATCATCACCGGTGACATGGTCCCGCCCGAGGAGGCGTGGGAGGCCATGGGCATCGACGATCTGTTCCCGATGATCGGCGGCCACGAGGGCGCCGGGGTGATCGTGGAAGTCGGCCCAGGTGTCAGGACCGTGGCCATCGGTGATCATGTGTCGGCATCATTCGTCCCGTCCTGCGGCCGCTGCCGCTATTGCTCGACTGGCCGCCAGAACCTCTGCGACTCCAGCGGCGGCACCTTTATGAAGGGGATGATCACCGACGGCACGAGCCGCCACCGTCTCCTCACCGGCCCGAAGGCCGGCACCGAGCTCAACCTCTTTGCCAAGCTTGGAACTTTTGCTGAATACACCTGCGTCGCCGAGGACTCGGTCATCAAGGTCGAGAGCGATCTCCCACTTGAAGTGGTCGCACTGGTGTCGTGCGGGGTTGCCACTGGCTGGGGCTCGGCCACCAACCGTGGCGATGTGCAGCCAGGCGACACCGTCGTCGTGGTCGGTATTGGCGGCATCGGCATCAACGCAGTACAGGGCGCCAAGATGGCTGGAGCTCGCCACGTGATCGCCGTCGACCCGGTCGAGTTCAAGCGGGAGAAGGCAATGGAGTTCGGTGCAACGCACACGTTTGCCTCGATGGAAGAGGCAATGCCTGAAGTCAACGAACTGTCATGGGGCATGATGGCCGACACGGTGATACTGACGCCCGGCGTGCTGTACGGCGACATGATGAAGCTTGGGATGTCGCTGGCCGGCAAGGGCGGCACGATTGTTGTCACGGGTATCTCGCCGATGACGCAGACCGAGTCGTCAATCAACCTCTTCGAACTGTCGATGTGGAACAAGGAAATTAAGGGGACGATCTTCGGGTCACTCAACCCGCGAGCCGACATTCCGAAGCTGCTCGGCATGTATCGCGAGGGCCAACTCAAGCTCGACGAGCTGATTACTACGACGTATCCGCTCGATGAGATCAATGAGGGATACCGGGCAATGCGTGATGGCGAGAACCTCCGAGGAGTGATCACCTATGCGTGAGGCCACCAGCGCCACTGACCTGCGCGCCCTGCTCGACCGGCTGCAGGCCGGCGTCGTCGGACGCATTCGGGAACTTGAACTGGTCATTGCCGCGATCGATGCCAACCGCCACATTCTGATCGAGGGGCCGCCTGGCACCGGCAAGTCAACGCTGTTGCGCGGCGTGGCGCGCGAGATGGACATCGGCTTCGAATTCGTCGA
Source organism: Gammaproteobacteria bacterium (assembly GCA_047638615.1). Taxonomy (GTDB): domain Bacteria; phylum Actinomycetota; class Acidimicrobiia; order Acidimicrobiales; family Ilumatobacteraceae; genus Ilumatobacter_A. The sequence continues at coordinate 4,202 of JBLIMF010000166.1, read as the reverse complement.
AGGCAACGCCGAGCTGACTCCGGCTCGGCTCATCGGCCACTTCGACCCGGCTCGCGTGCTGAGCGAGGGTTACGACCCCGACGTGTTCGTTGCGGGCCCATTGGCCCAGGCGCTGCACGACGGCTCGCTGCTCTACATCGAAGAGCTCAACCGAGTCCCTGAAGAGACGCTCAACGTCCTCATTACGGTGATGAGCGAACGCGAGTTGAACGTGCCTCGTCTTGGCCGGATTGAGGCGGCACCTGGCTTCCGTCTGGTGTCAGCAATGAACCCGTTCGATGCCGTGGGCACTGCCCGGATCTCAGGTGCCGTGTACGACCGAGTGTGTCGGATCGCCGTTGATTACCAGTCGGTGGCTGACGAGACAATGATCCTCCGCCGTGAAACTGCTCAGGCTTCGCCGGGTGCGCTCAACGATGTCGACGCGTCGTGGCGTGATGGCGTGGTCGAACTGGTTCGCCTCACTCGAAACCATTCAGATCTGCGAATCGGATCATCGATTCGCGGAGCGATCGACATGGTGTTGGTGGCCAACTCGTTGGCACAGCTCCGCGACGCCACGCCGTACACGCCGAGTGTCTCGCTCGACGCAGCGCTCGTTGCGCTGTCCGGTCGAGTCAGACTGCGCGAGGGCACGAGCCGGACCAGTGAAGACGTCATCCGCGAACTCTGGGAGTCGGTCTTCGGCCGGAGCCAGGCTGAAGGAGAAGATGGTGAGGGAAAAGATGGCGCCCCGACACGGGGCATGATCTCCAGCTGAACTCTCCGCCCCCCGGCGTGAAGGAAGGCGACGAGGCCGATGAGGCCGTCAGCGAAGCACGTAAGAAAACCACGTCGCGGCGCGAGCTCGAGCGCAATGAGCAGTTCGAGGAGCTGTCGCCGGAAGTCGGTGAGCTCAACGAGGAAGCGGTCGAGCATGCGCTTGAGGAGAACCCCGACGACACGATGGCGCTCCTTGCCGACTTGACCGGGGCCACCGACCCGGTGCTGCGCGACCTCGCGCGCAGGCTGGCGGGCAGACTCTTCCTCGACCTCTCGAAGCGTGGCCCAACACAGCCGCGCGGCGTCGGAAAACTGCAAACTCGACCCTACCGACCCGACGGTGGCGACATCGACATCGACGCCAGCATCGACGCACTCCTCATGGCCCGCGGCGAGGGTCGAGCCATCGACCCCGAGGAACTGCGAATCCGATCGTGGACCACCCCCGACACGGCGATCTGCTTGATGGTCGACCGCAGTGGTTCGATGGGCGGTGCACCGCTTGCCACCTCGGCAGTCGCCGCAGCTGCGGTGGCGTGGCGTGCACCGAGTGACTACTCGGTGCTGTCGTTTGGTAAGGATGTCGTTGCGGCCAAGTCGCAAGACGCGGCCAAGTCGAACGAAGCGGTGGTCGACGCAGTACTCGCACTGAGGGGGTTCGGCACGACCGACGTGGTGGGAGCGCTCGACGCTGCCACCGAACAACTCAGCCGTTCACGAGCTGCGCGCAAGATCGCAGTTCTGCTTTCCGACTGCCGCGCCACAGCGCACGGTTCGGGTGAAGCAGAGTCGATCGCGCAGGTGGCTGCTGCCGCCCGTCGAGTCGACGAGCTCGTGATCATCGCTCCAGAAGGCGACGCCGAAACAGCCGAACAGCTCGCAGCAGCAACCGGCTGCAAGATCACCACCGTTTCAGGCCCCTCAGACGCAGCAGCGGCGCTTGCTCGAGTGCTGGATTCTTAAGCACACGAAGATTGGGAACCTCGGGACGTCACGGGGCGGAATCCGCCTGAAAGCATCCCGAGTTCCGCGATTACGAGCAGCTGATGTTGGCGTCGGGGAAAAAGCCCTTGTTGTTGTCTTCTGCTTCGACCACTGGGATGGTGTTGAACGGGACCGCATCGACCGTGGTCGCTGGTGCTGGTGCTGCGTCGGGTGTGTCGCCGGCTGAACCCTCGTCGATCGGTGGGGCCGATGTTGTCCTGGTTGTCAAGACCTGCTCGGGTGCGCTCGCGAGTGTTGCCTGACCGCGGAACACCGCCAGCACCGCCTGCATATTGGGGTTGTCGATCGAGGGAAGCAGGACAGAGTTGCCCTGAATGGTCGTGCCGAGTGCCTCGATTTGATAGGAGGTGATTTCTGCCGGAGCGATGTCCTTGACCACGCCGGCGAATTCGAGCATTTTGTTGACGGTCAAACCGTCGTCGTTGACAACGAATTCGTCGCTTGTCTTGATCAGTGCTCGGATCACGTTCGGATTGAATGCGCCGGCCGAGAGCATCGAGTCGACGGTGCGGCGGATGAAGTCTTGTTGGCGTGAGATCCGACCGAGATCGGAGGTGCCGTCGGTGATCCACTTGCCGTTCTCGTCGAGCGATTGCAGCTTGCGTGACCGGACATAGGCGAGCGCGTGGTCGCCGTTGAAGTTGAAGCAACCGGCGACGGGCACGTTGAGGCCGGTAGCAGCGTCGCGGATCGGGCGGTCGAAGGGCACTGATACGCCGTCGACAGCATCGATCAAGGTGCGGAATGCGCAGAAGTCGACCTGGATGTAGTGATCGGTGGCGATGCCGAAATTCTGGAAGATCGTGTCGATGAGTCGCTGCGGCTGGTTGCGTACGTAGGCGGAATTGATCCGCTGTTTGCTCGATCGATCGGCGATCGTGACCCACAGATCGCGGGGAAATGAGAGGACGGCAACTTGTGACGCGGCTGGGTTGACTCGCCACATCATGATGGTGTCGCTGCGTTCGCCGAGGCTGCTGCGATCACCGAAAGCGCCAGCGTATGGCGAGTCAGGGTCGACACAATCGTTGTTGTCGGCGCCGGTGATCAGGAAGTTCCGGGCAGCTGGTTCGGCAAGTGGAAATGTCTCGACTGGTCGATTGGGGTCGTCTGTCAGCTGCGCAGCAGGACCGCCGTCGTTCGCCCCGTCGCCAGGCGCTGAAGGAGAGAACGTCGCATCGTCGACACTGTCGCCGGGCGCGCCGCTCTCGATGGCGACGATATTGCGATCCTCGATCACGCGCTGGGCGGCGTAGAGGCCCGAGCCAGCGGCGAAGCAGCCGATTGCTGCGAGGAACACGCCACCGATGGTCAGTCGCTGCGGCCAGGTCCGGCGAAGCTGTGGAGGCGAGGTGCTCGATGCCTGGGTCTTGTCGGCAGACGTGTGGTCCGTGGGAAAGGACGTAGGCATCATCTCCGGGCTGGTGTCGTCGGTCGTCATGTTCGGTGCGAACCTAGCGGTGGGCCAGCGGCGATGGGCCGCGCGTTGGCAAGTCCGTTTGCACAGGCCTCCTCAACCGACCTACAGCCCGCGGGTCAGTCATCATGGAAGAACGACGACCTTCGTACCGACGTACGCCCAGTTCCAGATCCAGATGGCATCCAACTCGGCCTGACGCACGCATCCGCCTGACAGCGGTATGCCGAGCTGAGCCACCGACTGCACCCTGACGCCGGTGTTTTTATTGGTAGGGATCTCATGGAACCCAATGTTGCCACCACGGCACCCCTTGGTGAAGCGGACCATGTATCCCCAGATGATCGAGGGGTTCGCAAGGGCGAACGTGTATCGCGAGCGCGAGAACACTTGGTATTCGCCGGGGAGCGGGCTGCACCACTTGAGCCGACCAGAAACGCGATGTTCCTTGATCAGGGTGCCAGCGCTGTCTGCAACCCAGACCTTTTGCAACGACTTTGAGTAGACGATGCGGCGACCCGTGCCCGAGTTGTCGGGCAAGCTGAAGTCGGGTCCCGGCATCGTGGTCGTCGGACGCGGCGGTGGTGCAAAGATTTGAACTTGCGAGCCACGCTGTGGCGGGCTTGGATCCGCCGTATTGCCGTCGATGATGGGATTGTTGCCGATCTGGACCGGTCCAGTCACCGAAGGGATCGTGGTCGTCGTGATCGTTGTCGTGATCGTGGAATCAGGAGCCGCCTGCGCGTGAGTGACGAGCGCAAGGACGGACACGACCGATGCAAAAGCAACGGCGAGACCTACCTTCAAGCGCATGACGCGCGACGTTAGCCGTCACTGTGCTTGACATGGGGCTCAATATTTCAAAACGTGTCGAGCCCGCAGCGCCCTCACCAGGGGTGATGCACAGCCATCAGGGGTGATGCACAGCCATCAGGGGTGATGCACAGCCTCAGTCGGTGGCCGGTGGCGCGAGCTCAACGGAACACGAGAGCTCGGCGCCTTCGACCACGGTGACTGT
>JBLIMF010000165.1:0-6046 GCA_047638615.1 Gammaproteobacteria bacterium | reverse complement strand
AACTTCATCCTGCTCGACAACCCGGCCTATCGCATGGACGTCGAGGCGCTCCTCGCGCTCTGTGCTGAACGAGGCGTCGCCGTGCAGACCATTAAATCGATTGCGCGTGGGCGGTGGGCCGACGGGGAGGTCAGCGGACCGGGCAAGTTCAGCTGGTACGACCCGCTGACTGACCCGGAACCCATCGATCGTGCGGTCCGCTACGTGCTTTCGAACGAGCAATTCTTCTTGAACACCACGAGTGACGCGCGCAAGCTGCCCATGATCGTCGAGGCCGCATCCGGCAATCTCACTGCTCCGACATCCGACGAGATGCGGGCCGACATCGAAGCCGAAGGCATCACGCCGTTGTTCGATGCCGAAGAACTCGATCGGATCTAACGAACCGGCTACCCGCGATGTCCTGAAGATGTTCGGTTGAGTGGTCTTTTCGAATCAAAGCGGTGAGCAGGTCGCGGTTACGCTGCAGCCTGTGTCAGCACCAGCCGATCAAGCAAGTGGTTCCGGATTTGGAGCCAACTCCTGGCTCGTCGAGGAGATGTACGAGCGATTCGTCGCTGATCCCGGCTCGGTGAGTGACAGCTGGCAAGAGTTCTTTGCTGACTATCACTCTCAGGCGCCGAGCGTTGCCGCTGCGGCGGCTGCATCACCACAGGTCAGAGCCAACGCAGAGATCCACGGAACCGTGTCTCCTATCGACGCGCTCCCAGCGCCGACGCCAGCAGCCGAGGCCGCTCCCGCCCCTGCGCCGGTTGAAAAGTCGCCAGAAGAAGAACCGGGCAAGCCAATTCGTGGTGCGGGTGCCGCAATTGCGCGCAACATGGAAGCCAGCCTCACGGTGCCGACGGCCACCAGCTTCCGCAATGTGCCGGCCAAACTGCTCGAAGTCAACCGCAAGGTGATCAACGGCTTCCGTTCCCGGTCGGGGCAAACCAAGATCAGCTTCACTCACCTGATCGGCTGGGCCATTGTTCGAGCGATCGCTGACGCTGTTCCAGCAATGAAGAACTCCTACGCCGTCGGCGACGATGGCAAGCCACGCCTCATCGTGCACGACCACGTCAACATGAGCCTGGCGGTCGATGTGCAGAAGAAGGACGGCAGCCGGACGCTGCTCGTTCCCGTGCTCCGCGACTGCGACACCAACGATTTCATCGGCTTCCTTGCCGCCTATGAGGAGATCATCCGCAAGGTCAAGTCCAACAAGCTCACGGTTGACGACTTCCAGGGTGCCAACATCAGCCTCACCAACCCCGGTGGCATCGGCACCGTGCAGTCGGTGCCCCGACTGATGCCTGGCCAGGGCCTGATCGTTGGTGTCGGCAGCATCGATTATCCGGCCGAATTCGAAGGCGCCGATCACCGCAACCTGAGTTCGCTCGGCGTCAGCAAGGTCGTCACCGTCACCAGCACCTACGACCATCGCATCATTCAGGGAGCAGAGTCGGGCCTCTTCCTGAAGCGTGTCCACGAACTCCTTCTCGGTGAGCACGATTTTTACGCCGAGATCTTTGCCTCGCTCGGCGTGCCGTACGAAGCGGTCAAGTGGCGTCCCGACGTCAGCCCGATGAACCGGGAAGAGACGATGCTGGCCAAGCAGATGGCCGTCGCGAAGCTGGTCCGCGTACATCGCGTCCGCGGTCACCGCATCGCCGACCTTGATCCGCTTCGCTGGAAGCAGCCGCACATGCCGCGCGAGCTGGACCCGGCCACATACGGCCTGACCATTTGGGATCTCGACCGCGAGTTCCTCACCGACGGCGTCGGTGGCGTCGACAAGATGCGCCTCGGCGATCTACTCGGCGTACTGCGCGACGCGTATTGCCGGACAATCGGTGTCGAGTACATGCACATCCAGAGCACCGACGAGCAGCACTGGATTCAGGAGCACGTCGAGAACGGCAACCGAGGCAGTGGCTACCCCGAGCCGACGAAGGACGAAAAGTACCGCATCCTTGAACGGCTCAATGCAGCCGAATCATTCGAGAAGTTCCTTGCTACCAAGTACGTCGGGACCAAGCGCTTCGGTATCGAAGGTGCCGAATCGGCAATCCCGATCCTCGACGAGATTCTCAGTCATGCAGCCGACGACGGCCTTGACTCGGCGATCTTGGGCATGGCGCATCGCGGTCGCCTGAACGTGTTGTCCAACATCATGGGCAAGGACTACGAGGCAATCTTCTCCGAGTTCGAGGGTCACCTCGACCCGTCGTCCGTGCAGGGGTCCGGCGACGTCAAGTACCACCTCGGCACGAAGGGTAAGTACGTCAGCCCTTCGGGTGCCGACATCAAGATCGAATTGGCCGCAAACCCGAGCCACCTCGAAACCGTCAACCCGATCGTCATGGGTATGGTCCGTGCAAAGCAGGACCAGATCGAACCACCCGGTTCGTTCTCTGTGCTCCCGCTCCTGATTCACGGCGATGCAGCGTTTGCCGGTCAGGGCATCGTGGCCGAATGCCTCGCAATGAGCGATATCGGCGGCTACCGCATTGGCGGCACGATCCACCTGATCATCAACAACCAGATCGGGTTCACCACGGCACCGGAGTTCTCACGTTCGTCGTTGTACTGCTCCGACGTCGCGAAGACCGTGCAGGCCCCGATTTTCCACGTCAACGGCGATGATCCTGAAGCCTGCGTCAAGGTCGCACGGCTGGCCTGGGAGTACCGCCAGGAGTTCCACAAAGACGTCGTCATCGATATGGTCTGCTACCGGCGTCACGGACACAACGAGGGTGACGATCCGTCATATACCCAGCCGCTCATGTACAAGGCGATTGCCGAACGTCGCACGGTCCGCAAGCTGTACGTCGAGACGCTGGTCCGCCGCGGTGACATCACAATCGACGAGGCTGAGCAGGCGCTCAGTGACTTCCACGACAAGTTGCAAACAGCGCTTGACGAGACCCGAGCGCAAGATCCGGGTGACGTGACTGCCGCTCGCCCGCCGAAGCCGCTCGGTGTCTTGCCGCACATCCCGACCGGAGTCGACCGAGCAAAGCTCGACAGCATCTTCAACAAGCTGACCGACTACCCCGAGGGTTTCACCGTCCACCCGAAGCTTGGCAGGCAGTTCGAAACGCGTGCCAAAATGTACGCCGAGGGTGCAGTCGACTGGGCGCTCGCCGAGGCAATGGCGTACGGCTCGCTCGTGCAAGAAGGCCACCCGGTGCGGCTTGCCGGTCAGGACTCGCGTCGCGGAACGTTCAGCCATCGCCACGCTGCGTTGATCGACAACAACACCGGCAACCCGTGGATTCCGCTCGACAACCTCGACGATGCTTCGGCAAACTTCTGGGTCTTCGACTCGCTACTTTCCGAGTACGCAGCAATGGGCTACGAGTACGGCTACTCCCATGCCAACCGTGACGCGCTCGTCCTCTGGGAAGCGCAGTTCGGTGACTTCGTCAACGGCGCCCAGATCATCATCGATCAGTACATCGTTGCCGCCGAAGACAAGTGGAAGCAGCAGAACGGTGTCGTTCTGCTGCTGCCGCACGGCTACGAGGGTCAGGGCCCGGAGCACAGCTCGGCACGCATCGAGCGATTCCTCACGTTGGCTGCTGAAGACAACATGCAGATCGTCAACACGACCACCGCCGCCAACTTCTTCCATCTGCTGCGTCGCCAGGTGCACTCGGAACGCAACACGCCGCTGATCGTGTTCTCGCCGAAGTCTGGTCTGCGGATGAAGCAGACTCGCTCGTCTGTTGATGAGCTGACGACCGGATCGTTCAACGAGGTGCTCGACGACCCGGGCGTACTCGACGCCAACGCAGTCACGCGTATCGTGTTTTGCTCAGGCAAGGTTGCGTGGGACGCGATGGCCGAACGCGACCAGCGCAACGCTGCCGTTGCCATTGTTCGCATCGAGCAGCTGTACCCGCTGCCAACCGAGCAGATGCGCGACTTGCTGCAGAAGTACCCGAACGCCAAAGAACTTCGCTGGCTGCAGGAAGAGCCCGAGAACATGGGTGCTTGGAACTTCATCGAGCACAACGTGTGGCGGATCAAGGACGAGGGCTATGACCTCCGCCATGTGGCTCGCGCTCCGTCGGGCAGCCCGGCCACAGGCAGCAAGGCCATCCACGACCAAGAGCTGGCACAGCTCATGGATGGGTTGTTCTCGTCAAGCGAAGACTGAACCCGTCAGGCTGAGAGCGGAATTCCGAGGATCAACGAAAGTTCGTCGAGCGCCGGGCCGGGCTTGCCGACCTTGATGGTTCGCATGCCCATGGCTCGCGCTGGTTTTAAGTTGATCCCGAGGTCGTCGAGGAAGACGCATTCGGTCGGCTCGACGCCGGCGAGCTCACAGGCAATTTTATAGAAGCGTGGTTCAGGCTTACGGACACCGACTTTGCTCGATTCGACCACATGGTCGAACTTCGCCATGACGTCCGCTACATCGGAGCGGCGCTGTGTTGCGGTGTCGTCCGAGACCACATTGTTGGTGAGGCATGCCGTGATGTAACCGGCTGCGGTCACGGCGTCGAGCGCGATAACCATCTCGGGGCGGACCGACCCGGACAGGAGCGCCAGAATGTCTGCGCCAGGAATCCGATGGCCGAGTGCCTCGGATTCGGTGGCAAAGAGCGAGTCGAACTCGCTGGGTCCGACGTCGTTGCGTTCAAGCAGTGCCCACGCGTTTGAGTCAGGGTTGTGGGTGTTGACCGAGCGGATGAAATCGGTCGGCAAAGAGTGATTCTCTTCGTACGTGTTGAAGGCATCGAAGGGGCTGGAGAGCACCACCCCACCGAAATCCCAGAAGACTGCGCGCACAATGGTTGGGGTCGGCATGGTCGAAGAGCCTACGATGGCGATGTACGAAGTCTCGATTCGACTTCGGGTCACCTGGTGCGAACACGGCCGGTACCCGCAGCGATGGTCGACGCAGCGTGCAGCTCGCCGTACTCGGCGACACGGAGGCTCGAATGGTCGAGCCCCGTCAACAGGAACGAGACATCTGAAATGAACACCAAGAACGGCCCAGCCCACGTGGTGGTTGACGGGTCGAACCTCGCGACCGAAGGTCGGTCACTTCCCAGCCTCCAGCAGCTCAACGAAGCAGTTATGAGCTTCATGGAAGAGAACCCCGATACCGAAATCACGGTCGTGGTCGATGCGACCTTCGGGCACCGGATCGACAAGAAGGAGACTCAGGAGTTCGAAGAAGGCATCTCAAACAACGAGCTCGTGGCACCACCGGCTGGAGCCGTTGGTCGCGGTGACGCATTTGTTCTTGGCATTGCCAACAAGGCGAACTCCACCGTGTTGTCGAATGACTCCTTCCAAGAGTTCCACGGCCAGTACGACTGGCTCTTCGATGAAGGTCGCCTAATCGGCGGTAAGCCCGTGCCCCATGTGGGCTGGGTCTGGGTGGAGCGCACGCCGGTCCGTGGGCCCGTCAGTCGCAAGGCCACTCGTGGTTCAGGCAGTAGCAGCGGCGGTCGGGCACGTGGTGGGCGTGCTCGGACAAAGCAAGACGAGAACCAGGCACGCGTCGGCAGCGTCGAGGCGAACGCGCCGATGCCTGTGCCGAAGGGGCCGCCGCCGGCGAGCAAAAAGGCTGCAGCGCGACCGGCCGAGCCGAAGGCGGTTGTCAAGGCAGCCCTCAGTGGCGGCGATCCGGTGAACGAATTGCTGCCATTCCTCGAGTTCGTCGAGCATCATCCGGTGGGAACGAGCATCAACGGCACCGTCGACGCCTACTCGTCGCATGGCGCCTACATCACGATTGCCGACACCGGTGTTCGGGGCTACGTCCCGCTCCGGATGATGGCTGCGCCGACACCGCGTAGTGCGAAATCGATCATGAAGATTGACTCGTCGGTGACGCTCGTCGTCGTGAGCTTCAACGGCGCGCGGCGCAGCATCGACTGTGCCGTTCCCGACATGGCAGCTCGAGCTATGGCCGAGACAGCAGCCGAAGCAGTAGCGGCGAACGAGGCCACCGCTGACGTGACGCTTGAGCAGCAGGCTTCCGGCAAGAAAAAGTCAGTCGCCAAGACGTCAGTCGCCAAGAAGTCGGCGGCGAAGAAGAAGG
>JBLIMF010000164.1:0-6148 GCA_047638615.1 Gammaproteobacteria bacterium | reverse complement strand
AAGAACATCACGAACGCAATACCGCAGAGCAACAGGCGCGCCGTACTGTCCACATCGAGAACCGGCTGAAACGCTGCGGCGACCAGCAGCAGCATTACCACGACGTCAAGCCAGCGGTGCACCGTTCGACTCACCAGCGGAAACGCCGAGGCGGGTCCCTTGGCAATCGCTGCATTCATCACGACGAGCCCGCCCATCACCGATGGAACGACCGGACTTGGCGCCTGAAACGCTGCACCGATCAGCACGATGCCGATCAGATACTCGACGACCTGATGCATCCAAAACGGTCGCTGAGCACCCTCAATCACCGGCATAGGCAAGAGAGTACCGAAGGAAGAGAAGGAAGAGAAGGAAGAGCAGCGAGGGGCGGGTACAGCAGAAGTGAAGCCAGCAGTGGGTGAAAAGTGTGTAGGCCGCGACGACGTTGCCCCAGAGCCAGCCCAGGAGAAACAGGTCACCCGGACGTTCGTCGAGCCAGCGAGGTCACGAGTAGGGCGAAAACGAGCACAGCCCCGGAATCGCTCGATGCGATTCCGGGGCTGGACTGATAATCGGAGCGACGAAGTCGATCCACCCTGACGCAGTCAGGGGCCGGCACGACCGATTTGGGTCAGAGTCGTGCCGAGAGGATCACATCATGCCGCCCATGCCGCCCATGCCGCCGCCCATGCCGCCGTCGCCACCAGCGTCAGGCTCGTCAGCGACGAGGACTTCAGTGGTGAGGAGCAGTGCCGCGATGGAGGCTGCATTTTGCAGACCCGCACGGGTGACCTTGGCCGGATCAATGATGCCCGCTGCAATAAGGTCCATCATGACGCCGGTTGCGGCGTTCATGCCGATGGCGCCTTTAGCTGCTTCGACTTCGCGAACAACGACGGAACCTTCGAGGCCGGCGTTATTTGCGATGTTACGGCCGGGAGCGAGAAGTGCTTCCCAGACGGTCTTGGCGCCGGTCGCCTCGTCGCCTTCCAGCGACTCGACAACCTTTTGCACTGCGGTGCGGGCACGGATGAGGGCGGTGCCACCACCGGCGACCACACCTTCTTCGATGGCTGCACGAACCGAAGACACGGCGTCTTCGATGCGGTGCTTCTTTTCCTTGAGCTCAACCTCGGTTGCGGCGCCGACCTTGATCAGTGCCACACCGCCGGCCAGCTTCGCGAGACGCTCTTGGAGCTTCTCACGATCCCAGTCGGAGTCGGTGTTCTCGATCTCTGCCTTGATCTGGTTGACGCGACCTTCGATGTCGGAGCTCTCGCCGCCGCCATCAACGATGGTCGTGTTGTCCTTGGTGATCACGACGCGCTTGGCCGTACCGAGCAGGTCGAGAGTGACGTTCTCCAGCTTGAGGCCGACCTCTTCGCTGATGACCTGACCGCCGGTGAGGACTGCCATGTCCTGCAGCATCGCCTTACGGCGGTCGCCGAAGCCGGGAGCCTTGACGGCTGCTGCGTTGAACGTGCCACGGATCTTGTTCACCACGAGGGTGGCCAGAGCTTCGCCGTCGATGTCCTCGGCGATGATGACGAGCGGCTTGCCGGTCTGCATCACAGCCTCGAGAGTCGGCAGCATGGCCTGGACCGTGCTGATCTTGGCGCTGTTGAGTAGGACGTAGGCGTCTTCGAGGACGACTTCCTGGCGCTCGGTGTCGGTCACGAAGTACGGCGACAGGTAGCCCTTGTCGAACTGCATGCCTTCGGTGAAGTCGAGCTCGGTGCCGAACGTGTTCGACTCCTCGACCGTGACGACGCCGTCTTTGCCAACCTTGTCGATGGCGTCGGCAATGACCTGGCCGACGCTGGCGTCAGCGGCGGAGATGGTGGCGACCGACGCGATGTCCTTCTTGTCGTCGATGTCTTTCGCCTGATCGGAGATCGACTGCACGGCAGCGGCCACGGCGGCCTCGATGCCACGCTTGAGCGACATCGGGTTGGCACCTGCTGCGACGTTGCGCATGCCGGCAGAGATCATGGCCTGTGCGAGCACGGTGGCCGTGGTGGTGCCGTCACCAGCGATGTCGTCGGTCTTGGTGGCGACTTCCTTCACGAGCTGAGCGCCCATGTTCTCGAACGGGTCGTCGAGCTCGATTTCCTTGGCGATCGACACACCGTCGTTGGTGATGGTCGGTGCGCCGAACTTCTTGTCGAGTACGACGTTGCGACCCTTCGGGCCGAGGGTGACCTTGACGGCATCGGCGAGCTTGTTCACGCCGGTTTCGAGTGCGCGGCGCGCCTCGTCGTCGAATTTCAGAATCTTTGCCATGTTGCTATTTCTCTTTCAGATCTTGGGGTGAATACAGCGGTGGGAATGCTCAGCCGACGATGGCGAGCACGTCACGGCTGTTGAGGACGAGCAGGTCTTCGCCACCCGAGGCGACCTCGGTGCCGCCGTACTTGCTGTACAGGACGGTATCGCCGACGCTGATACCGACTGCGATGAGCTCACCGGTGTTGTCGGAGCGCTTGCCCGGGCCGACAGCGAGGACTTCGCCCTGCTGCGGCTTCTCTTTGGCGGTGTCGGGGATGACGAGACCGGATGCGGTCTGAGTCTCTGGTTCTGCGGGGCGGACGACGATGCGGTCGTCCAGCGGCTTCAGGTTCATGTGTGTTGCCTCCATTGGCACGTCACTGTTGTGATTCTGATGTATCGGTTGGGTCAAGTACCGAATTGGCACTCTCCCCTACCGAGTGCCAATGATAAATGTTGCGCGGGCCAATTCGCAACCGGCAAGGCCGACTGCTCACCAGAAATTCTTCAGCTGTTCAAGTCGACGCGGCGGCACGGAGCAGCGTGAGCGTCTCGGCGAGGGGGAGACCAATGACGTTGGTAACGCTGCCCTTAATCTTCTCGACGAAGGCGCCGGCAGCACCTTGGATGCCGTATGCGCCGGCTTTGTCCATTGCCTCGCCCGTGGTGAGGTACCAGTCGATCGCCGCATCTTCGAGATCAGCAAACGTGACCTCGGTCGTTACAACGATGGTGCTCGACCGGCACGCCCCAGCGATGGGCACCGACACAGTGACGCCCGTGTGGACCAGATGGCTGCGCCCAGACAACATCCGTAGCATTCGGTACGCATCGTTGGTGTCCAGCGGCTTCTCGAAGATTTCACCCGTGACGTCGACCGTCGTGTCGGCAGCCAGGACAATCTCGGCCGGGTTGGCGAGCGGTGATGCCATGGACGCGTCTGTCTTCTCGATCGAGAGCCGACGTACGTAGTTGGCCGGAGCCTCGCCGGGCAGCGGGGTCTCGTCGATGCCGGCAGGCCGCACTACGAAACGCAAACCGGCGCCCGCCAGCAACTCACGCCTTCGAGGCGAACCCGACGCCAAGACAAATGGTGCCGCAAGATCGAGCATGGTCAGCCGCCCGAGAGGGCCATGACATGGCCGTCATCAGGGACCGACACATCGCTCTCGAGCTCGGCGCGCGTTTCGCCATCGAGCCACCCCGGCGGCACAGCGACCTTAATTGGGCCATTCGTGTGGCCGCGCTTGATGCGCTCGCCACCCTCGACAATCTCTGCCGACGGATCGAGCAGCGCGATGACGTCATCGAGCTCGGCAAGCGAAGCACACATAGCGAACCGGCGCCGAACTTCGGAACCAACCGGGTAGCCGCTCATGTACCAGCCAGAGTGCTTACGGAAGTCGCGCATGGCGTGGTCTTCGCCCATGTGCTCAGCGAGTAGACGACCGTGCAGCGCCATCACCTGAGCCACTTCGCCAAGCGTGCGGCTCGGACGAACTTCACGGCCCGACAGCGCCTCAACGAGGTCACCGAACAGCCAGGGGCGCCCCAGACAGCCCCGCCCGATCACGACACCGTCGCAACCGGTTTCCTTCATCATCTTCACTGCATCGGCGGCTTCCCAGATGTCACCGTTGCCGAGCACCGGGATCGAGCCAACAGCTTCTTTGAGTTCGCCAATTGCTTCCCAACGGGCCTGACCCGAGTAGTGCTGCTGCACCGTGCGGGCGTGCAGTGCAATCGCTGCGGCACCCTCTTCAGCACAGATTTGACCGGTGCGCTTGTGCATCAGCCAGTCGTCGAAGAGGCCCATGCGGAACTTCGTCGTGACGGGGATGCCGTACGGCTCAGCGTTCTTCACCGCGGCACGAACGATTGCACGAAGCAGCTCGGGCTTGGCGGGAACCGCTGCACCGCCACCCTGTCGCGTGACCTTGGCTGCTGGGCAACCGAAGTTGATATCAATGTGGTCGACGCGGCCGGCATCGCACAGGATGTGGACGGCCTTGCCCATGATTTCCGGGTCGGATCCGTACAACTGCTGACTGCGGGGCTGCTCGTCGGGCCCGAAGCTAATCATCCGGTCGGTCTTGGCGTTCTTGTGCACCACCGGTGTCGCCATTGCCATCTCGTTGACGTAGACGAGGCCGGGGGCGTACCGACGGCAAAGTTCACGGAACGGCGCATTGGTCACGCCTGCCATCGGGGCAAGCACCACCGGGGCCGACAGCTCGTGAGCACCGATCTTGAACGTCATGCGAGCAACGGTACCGGCTGCGTTTTGTGACACCGAGGTCAGACCTCGGCGTCACACGTTAGGGCAGGTTGGCAATGGCTTGTTCGAGGAGATCCGCTTCGACGTCGATTGCAAGCCAGAGCGGCTGGTTCTGTTCGTTGATCTCGTCGGGCGGCGTTGTGGCGATCACGAGATTGCCCGCGGCCGCTGCTTCAACCAACACCTGGCCCTGCGCCGGCAGCACGAAGGACACACCAAAGGTGCAATGGACAGGCTTGGTGATCACTACGGCGAGCAGGAAGAGATGGGTTGCTTCCGCGGACATGTGCTCGGCAGCAAGCGGCATGGCGACCGCCTCGGTACGAATGTCGCCGATGCCTTCGACTGCGTGAACCCGAGCGAGGTCGGTGATGGCAGGGTGGCCCTCAGCATCGATGACCGCCGTGGGCCATTGATTGCCGTCCACGTCGAGCATCGCGCCGATATCAAGCACCTGGAACACCGGAGCGTCCGGCTGTTCGGAGGACTCAGACATTCAAGAAGGGCAAGCGAAGGTTCGGGATGGCGCCAACATCGAGCGGTGTCGGCCCATCCGAACGAAGTCGGTGCCAGCCAGCTGCTGCGATCATGGCGGCATTGTCTGTACACATGGCCCGGCTCGGCAGGAAACCCTGAATGCCGTCCTTGACGCACCCGTCGAGCACTTCCTCACGCAGCAGGGAGTTCGCTGCCACACCGCCACCGAGCACGATGCTGGTCGCGCCGACTTCTTTGGCAGCGGCCCGAGCCTTGGTCACGAGCACGTCAACGACTGCCGCCTGGAACGACGCCGCGACATCGGTCGAGCTGACGTCGGGATGTTTGCGGACGTAGTTCATCACTGAAGTCTTCAACCCGGAAAACGAGAAGTTGTAGCTGCCATCAAGGAGCGCCCGAGGGAACCGGATCGCCTCGGGGTCGCCGAGCAGCGCGGCTTCATCGATCGCCGGACCACCCGGGTATCCGAGGTCGAGGAACCGCGCAACTTTATCGAAGGCTTCGCCAGCTGCATCGTCGATGGTTTGGCCGAGGAGCCGATAGCGGCCGTGGTCTTGCATCTCGACGAGCATCGTGTGACCGCCCGAGACGAGCATCACAACGAGCGGAAACTCGAGCGTGGGATCTTCGAGCGACGCCGCGTAGAGGTGTGCCTCCATGTGGTTCACACCGATGAACGGCACGTCGTACACAAGCGCAAGCGACTTCGCAGCCGACACACCGACGAGCAACGCTCCAACCAAGCCCGGGCCCACCGTGCATGCAATTGCATCGATTCGTGAGTCTTCGACACCCGCTTCAACGATTGACCGGGCAATCACCGGGTTGAGCACATCGAGGTGAGCGCGGGACGCGACTTCGGGGACAACACCACCGAACTCGGCATGGATTTCGACCTGCGTTGAGACGACACTCGAGACAACGTCGTAGCCACCCATAACCAGCGCTGCAGCAGTTTCGTCGCAGCTCGTCTCGATGCCAAGGACGAGGGTCGAGTCGTCGAATTCGGGGTGGGCGACTGACTCAGACATGGGCAACCTCGCGGATCTGATCGAGCCGAGCGCGGTATTCGTCGCCCTGCATTTCGTGACACCGCATGACAATGGCGTCCTCGACGTTGTC
>JBLIMF010000163.1:0-6155 GCA_047638615.1 Gammaproteobacteria bacterium | reverse complement strand
CGGCGGTCACACTGTGCCAGGCACAGTGTGACCGCCTTTGTCGCGTCTTACATCGGGAGCTGAAATGCTGAGATCTCGCCCAGCGCATCGCCGAACGTGTCGACGGCACCGTTGAACAGCCGCTCGCCTAATTCGGCGGTGGCTGGCGTCGGGTCGCCGATGTGGCCGTCAGGGCCGAAGTCGTTCGACAACCAGCCGAAAGCCACAGACCCACCGAACTTGACGTGTTTGTTCTCCGCCAGATGATCCGGGACGTTCCGCGTGGCCGCCGACATGTCGACGAGTTCCGGCGCAAGGTGCAACATCAATGAGGTCTCATCGGTGCCGCCGTGGATACCCATCCCAAGTTCACCGGCGGCGGAGTGACCGCCCTGGTCCGGTGGAATCGACGGGTGCGCCAGGAACGTCATGAGGCCATGGGCGAGCCTGAGCTCGCGGTTGGCAGCAGCAACGATCGCCGAGTTGCCGCCGTGGCCATTCAGAAACACGAGCTTTCGAGCCGGAGTCATTGCGATGCAGCGGCCAATGTCGTCGAGCACCGACAGCAGCGTCGTCGCTGAGAGCCAGATCGTTCCTGACGACCAGGCGTGCTCGTTCGACTTCGTATACGCCAACGGAGGGAGCAACCAGACGTCGTGTTCTTCGCCGACGGCCTCGACCGCAGCGGCCGAGACACGGTCGGCGATCAACAGGTCGGTGTTGAACGGCAAGTGAGGGCCGTGCTGCTCCACAGCCCCGAGCGGTTGAACGACGATGCTGTTCTCGTTGAGTGCGTCGTTGAGTTGCGGTGCGCGAAGTTCGGCGAGTCGCCGTGAAACATATGCCACAGCTCCAAGGTTACGTACCCGACATCGCTGTCGTGAAGAATGAGTGAATGACTTCCGGGCAGTTCGATGCGATCGTGATCGGGGCAGGGCACAACGGCCTCGTCACAGCCGCCTATTTGCAACTCGGCGGGATGAAGACGCTGCTGCTCGAAGCTCGATCTGCAGTCGGCGGCACGGCATCGAGTGAGGAATTCGGCGGAGCGACGGTCAACATCTGCAACTGCGATCACCTCACCTTCCGTACCACGCCGGTCATCGCAGAACTTGACCTCGTCGCTCACGGACTCGACTACATCGACGTTGAGCCAGCGCAGCACAACATGGCCTGGGCACCTGGCGGCACGTCACCGTCCTGGTCGCATCATCACGACCTTGATGAGACGCTCGAATCGATTGGCCAGCACTTCCCAAACGAGGTGGATAGCTACCAACGCTATGTTGAGGCAGCGACGCCCGCCATTGAAATGATTTTCGAGGCGGCCGCCGAACCGCCGTCTGTCACTGGGCTCACAAAGCTGGCACTCCGCAAGAAGCTTGCAGGTTCGGCAACGCTGCTGCGTTGGTCGCGACGCAGCGCTGCTGACGTATTGCGCTCGTTCTTTTCCGCTGATGCAATCACCGGCCCTGCCGCGCTGACCGGACCGATGGTCTGGGGCATCTCACCTGAATTCAAAGGGTCTGGACTTGGGGCGCTCACGCACGCGATGCGCCACGTCGGAACGGTCGGGCGCCCGGTCGGTGGCAGCGGGCGCGTCACCGAAACCCTGCGGATGGCCTTCGAGTCCGCCGGAGGAACGCTGCAGACATCGAGCCCGGTGTCCGAAGTTCGCTGCGAGGGATCGGCGACCGCTGGCATCACCCTCGTCGACGGGACCGAGATCGATGCGCCAGTGGTGATCTCGGCCTGCAACCCGCACGATACGTTCCTAAAGTGGCTGAAAAACCCGCCGTCGGAAGCGGCTGACTTGATCCGTCGCTGGAAAGCGATCCCGCATGACAAGGGTTATGAGTCGAAGATCGACGCGATTCTCAACGCCCCCCCGGTGCTGAAGGACCACGACCGACAGCTCGGCCCGACCACCGCTATTGGTCCGTCACTCGGCGACATCGATCGTGGTTACCAACTCATGCAGCAGGGAAAGGTGCTCGATCGACCGGGGATGCTGGTCAACGTCCCGTCGCTTCTCGATCCGACGGTGGCACCGGATGGCCGCCACGTGTTCAGTCTCGAGGCGCTCTTTACGCCGTACGACTTCACCGACGCAGCAGGCAACGGTTGGGCCCATGCCGAGCAACGCGGGCCGGAACCGCAGCGTTGGCTCGAGTTGTTTGCCGACCAGTGCGAGCCTGGTTTCCTCGATTCGATCGTCGACTGGCGAGCGATGACTCCAGCGATTTACGAATCAGACTTCCACCTGCCGGCCGGCCACGCCACAAGTTTTTCCGGCGGTCCGCTCGCTGCGTTTCGTAACCCGAACCCCGAGCTGACCAAGTACGAAACCGCCGTCTCTGGCCTCTATCTCACTGGTGCAGCCACCTTCCCCGGTGCCGGCGTCTGGGGCGCCAGCGGCCGCAACTGCGCCACGGTCGTCCTTGCGCACCGTTCATGATGGTGTGCTGGGGAATATGGGGAACGGATGTACGGTTAGGATCACTATGAGGACATCCGGATCAGTAAATTTGGGTCGATATTTTGGAATTCCCGTCCGAGCCCACTGGAGCATGGCGTTGATCGCCGTGTTCTTCGGAGTCAACCTCGCCGCCTGGCTGGGCGTCGTTTCCGGCATCACCGCGACGGTTGCGTTCTTTCTCTCAATCCTTCTCCACGAGTTCGGTCATGCGCTTGTGGCGCGTCGCTATGGCGTCAACACCGAATCGATTGATCTGTGGGCCCTCGGCGGCGTTGCGCGACTCGACCGTGAGTCGCCGTCGCCGAAGGCCGACGGGCTCATTGCCGGTGCGGGTCCTGCTGTCAGCTTGGCGATCGGTTCCCTGACGTTTGGCCTCGGCTACGTATTCCGGTCAGACCTGTTGCTTTGGGTCGGGCTCGTCAACCTGGCGCTTGCTCTCTTCAACATGCTCCCGGGGGCGCCGCTTGACGGTGGTCGGGTCCTACGTGCGTTCCGATGGGCCCGTACCGGCAGCAAATATCAAGCAATGCGCGAGGCCGGCAACGCTGGCCGTGTGCTCGGCTGGAGTATGGCCCTCATCGGTGTGGCAATGATGTTTCAAGGTCTGCCCGGAGTGTTCATTATTGTCACTGGCGTGTTCATTGCAATGAACGCGAAGCAAGAAATACTTGCCTCATATATGGGCGAGCAGCTCCAAGGCGTGAAGGTCCGCGACCTGACATGGTTCGGTGTGGCACATGCCGGTTCCGACATGGATGCAGACTCGATGATCGACCAGCGTCAGCGCCTCGGTGATGCCGGAGCAGTGGCGATCGACTCGAACGGCGACGGTCAGGTCGATGGTCTTGTGCTCGAAGACCAACTTTGGGCAATTCCAACCGACCGACGAGCAATGGTCATGCTCACGCAGTTGATGACTCCGTTCAGCACGCTGGCCAAGGCCGGTCCCGACGAAGAACTCAGTGCGGTACTCCCCCGTGTTAACCCGCGCAAGCCGGTGGTGACGGTCTGGAGCGATGACAAGCTGCTCGGCGTCGTGTCGGCCAAGAAGCTCACCGAGCGGATCGCTACTGCTCAGCAACAAGCTTTCGGAAACTAGGCATCTTTGACGGACCAGTTGCGCTTGGCAACCGGGTCCTTGTCGCTCCATGGGAAGTTGATCCACTCGTCGGTCCGCTTCCAGACGTAGTCGCACTTGACGACTGAATGGGATTTCTCGTAGATGCAGGCGGTGCGGACTTCGCCCACCTTGCCTTCACAGAACTCTTCGACCGACTTCAGCGTGTGGCCGGTGTCGGCGACATCGTCGACCACCAGGATCTTGCCGTTCGACAGGTCGACGAAGTCGGGTGCCGGGGGAAGGATGCGCGGGACATCGAGGCGCTCGTCGACCCCGGTATAGAACTCGACGTTCATCGTGTAGACGTTCTTAATCGACAGTGCGTATCCCATGGCGCCCGCTGGCAGCAGCCCACCGCGGGCTATACCCAGGATCATGTCGGGCTCGTACCCGTCGTCGGCAACCATCTGCGAGAGGGCTCGTGTGGCTTCACCGAGCATGTCCCAGGTCATGATTTCGCGTACTTGTGACATCTGGTCGAAAACTACACGCGGTGGCACCCGTTGGCCTGATCTGTGACGATCAACCTCGGATCTCCGACCCAAGGCGTGGTTGGGCGGACCACGAGTACCGACCCCCGATCCGGGACACTCGCTCCAGCGAGCGCAAAAGAATCAAGGCGTGCTGATCTGGATCGAGTCGGGCGCGATAATGAACCACTCGGTCGACTGCACTTCGGACTGACGGCACGACGTACTGAACGACGTCATCGAATCAGGTTGGAAGATGTCGTCGTAGGCCTTCTGGTTGCGGCCGAAGTCCTCACTGCCGCCCCCACCGGTGATGAGGTCACCATCACGGATCTGTCGGCCGTCGGACAAGATGATGATGTCGAGGCCCGGGTCGAACAACGTCCCATCGGGCCACGCAGCACGCTGCAGGCCTGCCGAGCCGAGCGACCCGAGCGACCCGAGCGACCCGAGCGACCCGAGCGACCCGAGCGACCCGAGCGACCCGAGCGACCCGAGCGAAAGGAGTGGACAGTCACCGTCTATCGACACCGTTTCCTCGAGGTAGGCATCGAGAACTCCGATTGCCGGCTGTTGGAGGATCAGATAGCTGACGCGGCCGTCGTCAGGTTGGCTTCGGCATCCGACGAACGCGAGGCCGGCAACGATCGTCATCGCAGCCAACCGACGCATCAGAGGCAAATGTCGCCAGGTCGGACCGGCACCCGATTGAGTGGAGCGTCGATGCCCGCCTGCGCCAGAGCATCGCGGATCGCGGCGACGATTGCGGGCGTCGAGGAGATACACGGCGGCTCGCCAACGCCCTTTGCTCCGAGTGGGGCGAGTGGGTCTGGCTGCTCGATCAGCGTGGCGACGACCGGCGGCATGTCGAGGAAAGTTGGCAACAGGTAATCGGTGAAGTTGCCGTTCCGAATCACACCGTCGACTTGGATAATCTCTTCCATCACGGCCATACCGAGGCCCTGGGCGATACCGCCTTCGATCTGGCCCATCACCGACAGCGGATTGAGTGCAACCCCGACGTCCTGCGCTGTAGCGATCTGGACGACCTTGACCAAACCCAGTTCGGGGTCGACGTCGACGACGGCACGGTGCGCGACGAACGCGAACGCCGTATGACAGTCACCCTGGCCGTTCTCGTCGATCTCGCTGGTCGCGGGATGGCGATAGACGGCGGTCTCGTCGAACGACACGTCAGCGCAGGCCTCAGCGACATCGAAGCGTCGACCAGTCGTCGGGTCAACAACGTCGGTGTGGTCGACGAACAGGCTCGCTGCGGAGCAGCCATGAACAGCGGCAACGTGGTCGAAGATCAGCGAGCGCACGAGTTCGCAAGCAGCATTGACCGCACCGCCGCTCATCCACGTCTGGCGAGACGCTGACGTCGAGCCGGCTGAACCGACCTGTGTGTCGATCCGGTC
Source organism: Gammaproteobacteria bacterium (assembly GCA_047638615.1). Taxonomy (GTDB): domain Bacteria; phylum Actinomycetota; class Acidimicrobiia; order Acidimicrobiales; family Ilumatobacteraceae; genus Ilumatobacter_A. Next base: position 686 of record JBLIMF010000163.1, on the reverse strand, counting down.
GAGTTCGACCCGGTCGATACCGAGTACCGAGCGAGCGATCTGTGGTGCCAGAGTCACGAAGCCCTGGCCGACCTCAGCCGTTGCGAACTTGAGGAACACGGTCGGCCCGTCGGGGCCGCCTTCGATACGACAGCGCGCGGTCGCATAGTCGTCGAACGATTCTGAGTACATCAGGTTCTTGATCGAGACGCCCCACCCGATCCCCCGAACAACGTCGCCAGCGTCGGCGGTGCGCCCAGCGCCACCGGGCAATTTCATCGCATCAACAGATCCATCAGTGCGAACGTGCCCACCGACGGGCTCGTCAGGGAGCGGCAACGCATCGGTCTCGCGCAGACATTCCTCCACAGGTGCCACATTCAGCACGGGCTGACCGGTGATCAACACGTCGCCAGTGGTCATCGCGTTGAGTAGGCGAATGTCGAGCGGTGCGACACCGCAGGCTGCGGCCAGCTTGTCCATCTGTGACTCGTAGGCGAAGCATGCCTGCACGGCGCCGAAGCCACGCATCGCTCCGCATGGCAGGTGATTGGTTCGAACGGCCCAGCCGTCGACGACCGCATTCGCACAGCGATACGGCCCCTGCGCCAGGGTGATCGCGTTGATGAGTACAGCGGACGACGTGGAGGCGTAGGCGCCGCCGTCGAAGACCATCCTCGACTCGATTTTCACAATCGATCCGTCAG
>JBLIMF010000162.1:0-6160 GCA_047638615.1 Gammaproteobacteria bacterium | reverse complement strand
GCGAACCCGTTCCAATTGAACCCAGCAAAGAATCCCAGGTTGACGACGGCCGCGAACATCACCGGATACCAGTCGTTGGCTTCGAAAGTTGATCCTCGAGGTCGATGGTGGCTGCGGTGCAAGAATTCACCGATGCCGTGCATCACCCAACGGTGAGTGGCGGCCGTGACCGGTTCCATTGCGATGAACGCCACGACGACGAGCACGATCGATCCAGCGGACGGCATACGCCGAGGTTAGGCAGGCTTGAGCCCTGTCTGCTGCGTCCATGTCCGATTCCCCTCTCGTCAGAATTGAGATCGGTAGCGGGCACTGGGGCAAGAAGCGGAGAGCGGGCCGGTCAGGCGAAGGCTTCGAGGGCTTCAGCGAGCGGGACATCCATCACGCCGCGTTCGTCAGCGACCGCTGCCAACCACTCAGGCCTGAAGATGGTGCAAACGGCAACGGGTTCATCGAGTTTGGACCCGGCGATGGCGAGTTGAACGAACGAGCGCACGTAGTCCGGTGGGCGGAGGTCGCGACCCAACTCGACGAGTGCGTACGGGTCCGGGATCGTGTTCGACGGCGGGAGCGAGAAGAAGCTTTGCGATGTCGGGCCGGTCGGGCCACCGGCGAGGCCAGGACCATCGAGCATGATGGCGCCGTGGACCTGTGAGGAGCGTGCACCGGCAAGCTGGAGCCCGATGTATGCGCCGAGCCCGCGACCAAACACGGTGATCATTCCGTCGGGGCTCTGCTCGACGAGCGCCGCGAGTGCTGCGTCGGCATCCCCGAGGAGAAGCTCGGCGGTGTAGCCGCCTCCACTCGGAATGGTTGATTTGCCGTGCCCGGTGAAGTCGAGGCCGACGATTGCACCTTGCCACGAAGCAACCCACTCGGGAACTTTGGCCGGGGTGTGTTCTCCGAGGCCGTGGAGCAGCAGGAGTGGCCGTGTTGTTTCGTCGATGGCATCGCGCAGGTGATGGAGGGCGAGGTCGATCTTGTTGTGGCGAACGGTTGTGATGCTCACTGAAGGCCTCCGAAGAAGTCGAGCACCAAGTCGGCGACGAGTTGTGGTTGTTCGACGTGGACGAAGTGGCCGACGCCCTCCAGTACTTCGCAGCGGCCCTGCAGCGGCATATAAGGCAGCACCTTTTTGGGTGGGGTGCCCCACCCCATCTCTTCGATTTCGGCACCGAGGATGCCGAGGAATGGCATCGGGAGGCCGGGCAGGCGCATGAGCGTCCATTCGGGCCGCCACGGGCCAAAGCCGCCGAAGCGCATCGACGAGTCGATCTTCCAGCGCCAACCATCGTCTGATTCGAAACCGCCGGTCGTGACAAGGCGGCGGAGCCATTCGATCTCGAGGCGCGGGTTCATCCGGCCGCGCCGTCGAGCGAGTTCGTCGATGGTGCCGGGCTTGCGCTGCAGGTCGGACGTGCGGCGCCGGTGATCGAGCCAGCTCGCAATGTCTTTCGCCATCATCTTGCTGCGCTCGTGCTCGGCTATGTCGGGGATGTTGCGCTTGTACGGGATGCCATCCATGTTGACGAGGCCGGTGAAGCGGAAGGGTTGGGCGTCGGCGAGCTGAGTCATCAACGCGCCACCTTTGGAGTGGCCGACCACAGGGAGCGGTTCGCCGCCACCAACGTGATCGAACACGGCGAGGGCGTCGCGCATGTCGGCGTCCCACGAATACAGCTCGGCGTGCTCGGAGTCGCCGTGGCCGCGTTGGTCCCATGACACGACGCGCCAGCCACCCTCTGCGAGGCGAGGTGCGAAAATGTCGTAGGTGCGGGCAAAGTCAAAACCGCCATGGACGGCGAGCATCGGGGGAGCGTTGGCGTCACCCCACTCGTGGATAGCAATGCGAATGCCGTTGGCGTCGATGTCGTACCGGCGCGACGGCGCTTCGGCGCCCCGGAACGGGGCCGTCTGGTCTGGTGTTGCGGCGGTATCACTCACGCTGGCGACAGTACGCTGCTGGCTGCGATGGCGGAGATTTCGAGCCAGAGTGGCGTGGGGCACGTATCATGTCGTCATGACGGGAAGCGACTGGCAAACTCGGGCTCGGTCAGGTCGTACGTCGGCGGCGATCGTCAGCCTGCCGGTGGTCATCGCGTTTATTGCGGGGGCGTGCGGTACGACCGACCAGGCGTCGGATGAGCCACTTCCGCCGATCCGGACCACGACCTCGTCGACGACGATTCCGGGCACCACGATTCCTGAGGATGTTCGGCAGTTTTACGTGATTAAGAGTGGCGACACGCTCGCCAAGATTGCCAGTTCATTCGCAGTCACCATGCAGTCGTTGATCGACTTGAACAACATCGAGAATCCTGACAACGTACCGGCCGGCGCCACGCTCGAGATTCCTGCTGGCATTCTCGTGGTCTCCGACTTGCCCACGATCACTCTCTGAGTTTGGGCGACCGGTGGCTGGTCTCCGGGTTGGCAAGGTCCGTAAGATGCAGGCATGAGCTTTTGGCCAAACTCGGAGCACTGGAGCGTGAAAATTCCGCTCGCTACCCCCCACACCCGTCTTGATGTGCTTGCCGCGACCGGCGTCGTCGTCTTGAAAGATGCTGATTTCGATTGCCCTGAATCTGAGTATCTCGCACTTGAGTACATGGATTGGAAGTCGGGCGGCGATACGAATTTCGCACCGATTGCCACGGCTGACGGCGAGCTCGACTGCCGCGGTTTCTGGGACAAGGGCAAGACCGACAAAGACGCCGAGTGGACCTCGAACGCGGCGGTCGCGCCGAGTATCAAGAACTACGTGGAGGGTGTCGGCGCGAACTTTGGCCGCGTGCGTGCGATCAAGCTCGAGCCGCAAGACCGCGAAGGTGCGATCCGCAGCCTGCACCGAGACGACAACAACCGCTTCAACCCGGACAACGAAGGCTGGGTTGTGCGGTCGTGGGTTGAGCTCACCGACAACCCAGACAGCTACATGATCTTGATGGACAACGACGAGAGCGGTCTGCCTGATGCGTCGACCGAGGTCCGCGTGCCACTGCACAAGGGCTCAAGATTTATCGTCGACACGCAGCGCCTCTGGCACGTCGTTGTCCACCCCGGCGATGCACCGCGCTACGCCTTGATCAGCAGCTTCGAATCGAGCCCGGTGCTCGATGAATGGATCCACGCACAAGCCGCATCTTGACAACGAGGGTCCCGGTTTTCTGTGAGCGAAAGCGACGTCGGTTGCCGGAATCGCTCACCCAAAAATTAGGCGAGGAGTGCTTCGAGGACGACGGCGACGCCGTCGTCGACGTTGCTCGCAGTGATTTCGTTGCCTGCCCGCTGCACTCGGCCGTCGGCATTCGCCATGGCGACGCCCCGGCCGGCCCATTCGAGCATGGTGATGTCGTTCCACTCGTCGCCGAACGCGATGACGTCGGCTGCTTCGACGCCGAGCTGTTCGCACACCCAGCGGAGCCCGGCGCACTTGTCGATGGTGTCGGGCCCGATGTCGATTGCATCAGCGCCCAGGTGATTGGCGGCGAGCCCAGCGGGCAAGTACTCAGGAGCGCGCCGGAGGAGTTGGGCAACTGACAGGTCGTCGTGGAACGCAAACAGTTTGTAGACCTCGGAACCACCGACGGCGAGGATGTCAGGCACCGGGTCCTGGTCGACGATGGCGGGCATGCGTTCGGCGAAACCGGGCTGGTGTGCCAGGCCGCTGTCGGTTGCGATGGCGAAGCCGATCCCGGGCAGGCCGTCACGTAGCCGAGTGACAGCTTCGACGGCGGTGACGTAATCGAATCCGATGAGCTGCACGAGGTCGCCGTTGGGGAATGTGCCGATGGTCGAACCGTTGGTTCCGACGACGTAGGCAATCGAGTCGCCGAGTTGGTCGGCAAGGTCGGCCACGAGATTGATCGGCCGGCCTGTCGCGATCACGACGTGGTGACCGGCCGCGTGGACGGCGTGGATGGCGGCAGCGTTGCGTTCGGACAACTTGCTGTTGTTGCCGAGCAACGTTCCGTCGAGATCGAGGGCGATCAGGTGCTTCCGGTCAGTCATCACCGACGACCGTAGTGACTGCGTTCGGGCTGGCAGCGGGTCAGGCAGGTGCGCTGAGCAATTCGCGGCGGAGAGCGAGCATTTTCGGTGCAGGTTCGCCGTCAGACCAGGCGTCGGCGACGATGACCCGTTCGTATGACTCCCACTCTTGGCGAACACCGGCGAGGTCACCTGCGCGAGCATGAGCCCGCATGCGCAGCCCGATCAGTTCTTCGTGACCGGGCAAAACGGTGAGGCCGCGGCCAGTCGCCCAGAAGACCAGATCGATGTCCCCCAACGACAGTGCATGGCCAGCCAATTCTGCCGCCACCCCGGTAGAGAGAAGGACGAGATTCGATGTGATCCCCTCGGCGTCCGGCCAGAGATAGCTGGTGCCAGCGAACGGCATGTCACGGATCATTTCAGCAGCAGGACCCAGCGTGACAATGGCCTGTGCGGGTGGTTGCAGCCGAGCTGCATTCAGTCGATCCTGCACCAGCTCGGCGTCGGTCACGACCGATTTGTGGAGTGGTAGCTGCTCGGTCAACGTTCGCTCCAACCATTCTTCGTCATCGTTGGGAACGACGAGTCGACCGAGTGCCCGTCGTGCCTCTGAGACGACATTGGCAAAGGTGGCGTCGCGCACGTCGAGCTCCCAAAGCGCAGTGCGTGCCGCGGTCCGTGTCGACTTCTCCCGATGAGTGGCCAACCAGGCGATCAGCTCGACGGTCTTCGAACGCTCGAACTTGCCCGGGATGCCAGAGACGTCGACCACGTCCACGCCACCCATGAGTTGCACGACAATCGAATGCTGGCGCTCGATAAAGGGCTCGTCAGCAGTTGTTCCGCCAACATCGGACAGGACAATGTCGACCACCGGCTCGACAGCATCAACCAGGAGATCGGTCACGGCAGCGAGGTCGTCCAACGACATGCCGATCGGGTCGAGGGCAAACGACAACCCGAATGCGTCGAGCGTCCATTCGTCTGCCCCAGCACGGATCCGACCACCGGCATCGATGTCGGCCTCGGGGCCGGCGGTTGCCACGATGCCGACTCCGTGCCCTCCAGCAGGGAACGCAGGCGAAACCGTTGACAAGTCGACCTGATCGGCGGAAGTGAAGAGCAAGACGGCCGGTTCCCACATCTCGCCACCTGTCCGCAGCGCTCGCAGCGAGAACGACGAGCGTTCGTTGCTCATCGTGCTACCAACAAGTGATGCTGCGAGATCGAACGCGGCACCGATCGATGCTGCGTGGTGCGCGTTGCGATGTTCAAGGAGCGCGGCGGCGGGAAGGGAGACCGAGATGATTTGGGCGATTTCGGCGTATGCCGACGAGGCGAGGCCGGCGGCGATCGCGGTCACGAGCTCGTCAGCTTGGTCGGGCTGCGCCTCGATGAGGAAGGTGCCGCACGCCTCGATGTCGACGAACACGTCGCGCTCATTGGCGATTCCCACCTGGGCGAGCGCCACGCATGGGGTCGAAACTCGGCAGGCTTCGGCGCTGAGCAACTCGACCGGAACCGATGCAGGCAGCACCCAACTTTGACGGTCGCTGCCGACCGATGACCACGGTGCAATGAGCTCGGCCTCTGCTGTGAGGCGGAGTTCGACGCCGCCGCCTCTATCGACCAGGAGGAGACCGATCTGGGCATTGGTGTCGATGAGCGACTGAGCCGCCGATCGAATGGCGACGTCGATCCGCGTGGAGCGTTCGCCCGCGTCGATCGAACGTAGCCGTCGCTCGGTGGTCACGACGCCGGGCGGTGGATCAGGGACGCGAGTCCGAGGGCCAGCCCCGCGCAGGCGCTGGCGCCGCCTTACCCCGGCCAAAGCGAGGACGCCAGCCGCCAGGAGCGCGGCATATTCGATTCGGATCGGCGACGGGGCTCTGCGGCTCGACGGTGCCTCGACATCTCCTGTGGCTTGGTCTCCGTCCGTGATGAAAGGTGTCGTCGTGGTGGAGCTTGCGGGCGGCGCAGGGCGCGTTGTCGTTGGCGGCGCCGCAGTCGGCGTCACCGCAGGAATAGCCAGCGGAGCTGTGTCTCGGATGGCTGGCGTCTCGATCGCCGGATTGGAGCGAGGCGGTGCGGTCGGTGCAGCAGGTAGGGCTGGTGCCGCTGGTAGGGCTGGTGCCGCTGGTAGGGCTGGTGCCGCTGGTAGGGCTGG
>JBLIMF010000161.1:0-6173 GCA_047638615.1 Gammaproteobacteria bacterium | reverse complement strand
TGCCACTCACGCTGCCACTCACGTTGTCGAGCACAGCGTGGGGTCGGCCTCAGATTGGTACGGTTCGCGTCATGACCGAGCTGGCGCCCCTCTCTTACGACGCACTCGACCACATCCGGGTTGACGGCACCGAGCTCCTCCGCCTCATCAGCAACGCCGACCTCTCTACGTCAGTCTCAACTTGCCCGGGCTGGCGGCTCGGCGACCTCGCCCACCACGTTGGCGGAGTCTGGAACTTCTGGGCTTCCATCGTCTCCGAAGAGATCACCGACCGCAACGACGTCCGCAAGGTTGCCGCGCCGACACGACCCGAGACCGACGCCGAGTTGGTCGCCTCCGTATTTGAATCCCACGTCCGCCTGTGCGAAACGCTCCACGCCGCTGACCTCGATCAGAAGGTCTGGACCTGGACCGGTTCGGCTCGACCGACCGCATGGGTGCGCCGTCGAATGGCGCAAGAAACATTGATGCACCTCTGGGACGCCGGTGCGGCTCTGGGGTTCGAGATCGACTTCCCGTCTGACATCTGCGCCGATGGAATCGATGAGTTTCTCATGTGGTTCGCTGCAGCTGATCGCTGCGAAGGCGAAATGAAGGTCGGCGGCACCGTCCACCTGCACTGCACCGACGCTGACCTTCGCGAAGGCACCGGCGAATGGTTCATTGCTGCCATGAAGGAACCAGCAGCCACATTCACCCGTGAACATCGGAAGGGCGACGTCGCCATCCGCGGTCGCGCACAGGACATCCTGATGTGGCTGTGGCGCCGCGATAACGACGGCCTCGAAATGATTGGCGACAAGGTCGTCGCTCGAAGGTTCAGAGCCTTCAGCGAACTCGATTAACCGCCGAGCTGGCTCATGGACTTGGCGGGCCGAGTGAAGTTGACCTGGTTGATCTGGTGGCCGGCCCATTTTGTCCCGACGGCTGCCTCAATCCGGGCGGCGAGCTGATCTTCTGTTTCGCCGGACCGCAGAGCTTCGAGGAGACCGAATTCTTTGGTGGCGAACAGGCAGGTTCGGAAATCACCCTCTGCTGTGAGCCGCACACGATCGCAATCGCCACAGAAGGGCTTCGTCACGGTCGGAATAATGCCGATCCTCGAACCGGGGTCGTCGGCTCCGTGCCGACCGCCATCGAGATACCGGAACCGATCGGCCGGAGCCGCACCACGTGCTGGCATCACGTTAATCGGATAGACGGCGTTGATCTTCTCGACGATCTCGTCTTGGCCGACCACTGCGTCAGTCACCCAATGACCGTCAGCTTCAAGCGGCATGAACTCGATGAAACGCATCTCGACGTTCTGCTCGCGACCGAACGTGGCGAGGTCAACGATCTCATTGTCGTTGGTTCCCCGCTCGATCACTGCGTTGATCTTCACCGGAGCGAAGCCAGCTTCCTGAGCGGCCTTGATGCCGTCGAGCACGTTATCGAGTTCGTCACGACGCGTCATCTGGAAGAACTTCTCGCGTTCGAGCGTGTCGAGGCTGATATTGACTCGCTTCAGCCCTGCAGCTTTCAGCTTCGGAGCGACGAGACGCATGGTGGCGCCGTTGGTCGTCATCGACAGATCGATCGGTCCGTTCGGGCCGCGGAGCTTGGAAAGCATCTCGACAAGGACCGAGAGGTGCGCACGAACGGTGGGTTCACCACCCGTCAGGCGGATCCCCTTGACGCCGTAGCGCTCGACGAAAATCCGGGCGAGCTGTTCGATCTCTTCGAACGACATGACCGCAGAACGGTCGAGCCACTGCATTCCTTCTTCGGGCATGCAGTAGGTACACCGGAAGTTGCAGCGGTCGGTGACCGAAATTCGTAAATCTTCTATGTGACGACCAAACGGATCAATCAGCTTTTCGAAGTTCCCTGCCATCAGACAAGCCTACGACCATGGGCCCGACCGCTCACCACCGCTCACCGCGACATCGTTCACCATTGGGCGTCGCCGCGGCGCTCGTCGTGCGAGACCAGCGCAACGGCCGCACAGGTCAGCGCAGCAGTAACACAGGTCAGCGCAGCAGTAACACGGCGACTTCGCCGCCCGCAATGACGCCCGAACCATCGGGCACCACAGCCATGGCGTCGGCGTTGGCCGTGGCCGCCAGCTGATGGCTGCCCTGCGCCCCGACCGGCGCCACGTGGTACCTACCGTCATCTTGGAACGATCCGTTGACTCGCATGAAGTGGACCTTCCCGTCGACGTTCCGACTGAGGTCCTGATCGGCGATCGCAACAATGCTCGGCCGGGCCAGTTGATGATGGCCCATCATCCGGCGCAGTGCCGGTCGCGCCATCAGTTCGAAGCTAACCATCGAGCTGACCGGGTTGCCAGGAAGGCCGAAAACCGGCACGCCGTTGAGCTTGCCGAACGCAAACGGCTTGGCCGGCTTGATCGCCATCTGCATCCACGTCATGTCGGCGATACGGCCAAGCACTGCTTTCACCACGTCGTAGTCGCCCATCGATACGCCACCGCTCGACACGATCGCGTCGCAGTCGCCGGCCGCACTGCGCAGAACACGCTCGAGTTCAGCTTCGTCGTCACGAACGACGCCGAGGTCGACGACCTCGCAACCGGTTTCGGCGAGCATGCCGGCAAGCATCGTCTTGTTACTTTCACGGATCTGTCCCGCCGCTAACGGCGAGCCATCCGTGATCAATTCGTCGCCGGTCGACAACACCGCCACCCTCAGGCGTGGGTACACCGTGACCTGGCGCGCATTGACGCTGGCGAGCACACCTTCGATCGCCGGGGTAATGATCGTTCCCGGTTCGAACAGTTCCTCGCCAATAAGCACATCGTCGCCTGCACCACGGATGGCGGCACCCGAACCAACCGATGCAGCGAGCCGCACTCGTTCGACCATCACACCGTCGCGTTCAACCTGGCCGAGCCGCTCGGAGTACTCGACCATCACCACGGCGTCGGCCCCACCAGGGAGCGGCGCTCCCGTCATGATGCGGACGGCCTGTCCCGGACCAAGGTCGGCCTGCGGCGCTGCGCCGGCTGCAATCTCGTAGATGACATCGAGTTCGACAGGCACAGTCGCAACATCTTCGGAGCGAACGGCATACCCGTCGACTGCGGTGTTGTCGAACGGCGGGACAATCTCGGTCGACACAACGGCCTCGGCGAGCACGAGCCCACCAGCCTCTTCGCGAGCCAAAGCCACCGGTTCACGCGGCGGACACGATTCGAGAACGAAGGCCTGCGCATCTTCCAACGGCGTCATGGCACAGATCGTACGGCGGCACTGTGCCGCCCGCAGCCCGACCGATTTGAGAAAGGGCCTGACCGAATTCAGAAAGAGACAGCCAGAGGCTGCGACAGAACGGCTCGTATCGTGGTCCGTGTGACGACTCCGTTGACTGCGTTCCCTGCCGATGGCTTCACCGCCCGCTGGACACATGTCGAAGGCCCAGGCCACGAGACCGTCGACCTCCGCTGGGAAAACGAAGGATGGACCGTCACCAGCGAAGTCGCAGGGGCGAACGTGTCGTACGTTCTCCGGTTGTCGGCGACCTGGTCGATTCGCCAGTTCCTCCTGTTCCGCGATCTCGACGAACCCGACCTTTGGCTCGGCACTGACGGCAGCAGCCGCTGGGGTGAACTGAATGGCGCCCATCGGCCCGACCTCGACGGCTGCTACGACATCGACCTGCCGATCACGCCGTTCACCCCGACGTTGCCGATCCGTCGACTGCAACTTGACGTTGGAGACGCCGCTGACATCACGACTGCAATGGTTGACGTCGACACGCTCGGAATCATTCCGGTCCACCAGCGCTATCACCGGCTCTCGGCACATCGATTCGCCTACAGCAATCTTGATTCGGGCTTCGATACTGAATTCGACATCGACCCGTACGGCCTGGTCAACGACTACCCCGACTTGTTTCGCCGGCTGTAAAAGTTCTCAGTATTCGAGGTTGCCGAGGAACTTGCGCAGATCGCCCTGCAGCTCCGGGTTCACCAAGCCGAGCTCAATCGAGGCAGTGAGAAAGCCGAGCGGGTTGCCCGTGTCATGCCGACTCACGTCGGACACCACTGCATGGAACGGCGCTCGTGCGGCCTGCGCCTTGAGCGCATCGGTGAGCTGCAACTCGCCGCCGCGACCCGGTCGCAACGCAGCAATCTCGTCCCATGCGTCAGCAGTCAGGACGTACCTGCCCGTGATGATGTAGTTACTCGGCGCCTCGTCCACAGGAGGCTTCTCCACAAGGTTTTTGACCGGTATGACGCCGTCGCCGGACAACTCGCCCGACGGATCGATGACGCCATACGAGCTGACTTCATGCCGTGGCACCTCGGCAACAGCAACAACGCTGCCGCCGGTCGATGCACACACGCCGTTCATCTGAGCAAGCAACGCTGATGAACCCATGATCTCGTCGGGCAGCATGACGGCAAACGGTTCGTGGCCGACTGCTTCCTGCGCACAACCAACAGCGTGACCAAGGCCCTTCGGGTTGTCCTGATAGACGATCGTTGCACGCCAGTCGCGTCCTATCGAACGGAGGCGCTCAGCCAGCTCGGTCTTGCCGGAGTCGTCGAGTTTGCCGATGAGCTCGTCGTTCGGTTCGAAATATGCCTCGATCGCCGGCTTGTTTCGGCTGCTCACGACGACAATGTGATCAATCCCCGCACCCAGCGCCTCGTCAATGACGATCTGAAGCGCTGGCTGATCGCCAATCGGAAACAATTCTTTCGGCACCACTTTGGTCGCTGGGAGAAAACGAGTCCCGAGTCCTGCGGCGGGAATCACTGCGTTGCGAACCTGCATGGGGCCAACCCTAGTCAGCAGGCGTTCCCGACTGGGTGTGCCTCGACAGCGAACTGAGGCTCCGGGCGGTGTTGGCATGACGGTCAGCCGATATCTTTATCCTTGCCATGCCCACCTATGTCTATAAGTTCGTCGAAACCGGTGAAACCCTCGAGGTCCAACAGTCGTTTCAGGACGACACGCTGACCGAGTACCCCCACCCTGACTCGGGAGACACCCTCGCGGTCAAGAAGGTCTTCCAGCCCGTGGGCGTCACTTTCAAGGGCAGTGGTTTCTTCAAGAACGACAATCGCGGCCAGACCTCGACCACGACACCGGCCGGCTCCTCGTCGTCAGATTCGCCGAGTAGCTCGTCATCGGACTCGTCGAGTGGTTCGTCATCGGACTCCTCGAATGGTTCGTCATCGGACTCTTCGAGTAGTTCGTCATCGGACTCCTCGAGTAGTTCGTCATCCGACTCGTCGAAAAGCTCGTCGGCATCCACGACAACCAAGCCGTCGAAGCCCGTCCCATCAAAATCGTCCGACTGAACAACAGCACCTGATGCTGATTCCCCTCGACGACCGGGCAACCGATCTCGGTGCCGAGGTTGGTGTCTTTGGCGGGTCAGGGTTCTACGATTTCCTCTCCGAGGCCACCGATGTCGAGATCGCCACGCCCTACGGCCCGGCTGCGGCGCCAATCGCTGTTGGCACCCTCGGCGGACGCCGAGTCGCATTCCTTGCTCGCCATGGCCGCAATCACGATTACGTCGCTCACCGCGTTCCGTTCCAGGCGAACGTCTGGGCACTGGCGTCGCTCGGTGTCAGATCGATTGTGGCGCCGTGTTCTGTCGGATCACTGCAGCCCGACTTACACCCCGGGTCGTTCGTCGTTCTTGACCAAGTAGTCGACCGAACAAACGGTCGAGGGGACACGTTCCACGATGTCGGAGCCGACAACGGCGCCCCGGGATCCGATGGGCCGGTCCATCACCAGAGTTTCGCCGAGCCCTACTCCAGCGATGTACGCACCGCATTGATCGACGCCGGCCGTCAGCTCGACGGTGTCACCGTCCATGACTCCGGCACCATGGTCGTCATCAACGGACCACGTTTTTCGACACGAGCCGAGAGCATCTGGTTCCGTCAGATGGGGTGGCACGTCGTCAATATGACCGGCTACCCCGAAGCAGTCCTGGCAGCCGAAGCCGGAATCCCATACGCCTCGGTCGCACTCGTCACCGACTACGACGCGGGTGTTGACGGGCACGAGGCCGTCACGATGGACGCCGTCTTTGCGGTGGTCAAGCAGAACGTCGAACACGTTCGCCAGTTGATCACCACAGCCATTCCCACCTTGCCGGCCTGAGCAGCCTGGCCATCACCCTGGCCATCACCCTGGCCA
>JBLIMF010000160.1:0-6223 GCA_047638615.1 Gammaproteobacteria bacterium | reverse complement strand
TCGCTCTCCTACCTGTCGGACGAGCCTGTGTTCTATGACGACATGAGCGTCTGGGAACACCTCGAGTACATCGCTCGCCTCCACGGCACCGATAAATGGGAACAACACGCCGTCGACCTCCTCGATGCCGTGGGGCTCGTCGATCGCGCCGACGATCTCCCCATGACCTTCAGTCGAGGGCTCAAACAGAAGGCGGCGATCACGATGGCGTTCGTCCGGCCCTTCGACGTGATGCTCGTCGATGAGCCGTTCGTCGGTCTTGATCGCACGGGCCGAAATGCACTCCTGGAGCTGTTTCGGCTCGCGCATGCCGAGGGCGCAGCACTCATTGTTGCCACACATGAACTGGCAAGCGTGACGGAGAGCCAACGCCTCGTTGCCCTCAACGGCGGCGTCGTCACGTACGACGGTGATCCCCGACACGCCGATGTCAACGCGCTGACCGAGGGGTTGCAGCCACCCGAAGAATGACAAAGAATCCTGATGAACGGACCTAATGCGTCCGGTTCTGGGTGCATCGCGGTCTATTCTTCCTGACATGCAGGAGTTTTTTTCGTTCACCGCGTCGTCATACGACGCCGAATCCCTCACCCCCATGCTCGCCGAGAAGTCGGCTGAGGGTTGGTCTGTTGTCTCAATTGTGGCGGCGGGCACCAACATCGTGGCTTTTTTGAGCCGCGAAAGCGCCGAAGGAGCTGATTCCGCTTCCGTCGCGGAAATGGCTGCTGACGTCAGCGTCGCTGCTTCTCCTGTGGCCGCAGCTGCCGTTGCCGCAGCTGCCGTGATCGACACGCCGGCTCTTCCGGCTGTCGACACACCGTACGTACCCGCTGACTCGTCGATCTCGACCATGCCGGCGGCTGCACCGGCAGCAGCCACTCCCGAAGCCGCCACTGCCGAAGCCGCCATAGCAGCTGCTGCAGCCGCTGCCACAGCCGCCAACGAGCCGGCCGGTTGGGCAACCGCTCCTGAAAACGACGTCGCTGACCTCACCGCTCAGGTCGCTGCCAGCCTCGATGCCGCAGCAAAGAATACGGCCGATTTCAGCGGTCAGGTCGCCGCTGAGGCGGTTGTTGTCACAGAAGACGTTGCTGAGCAGGCTGTCGAAGCCACTGCCGGAGCAGCTCCCGAGTCGGGCGTCCCTGCCGGTTGGTACGCCGACCCGTCGGGCCGTTACGAACTTCGCTACTGGGATGGCAATGCCTGGACCGAGCACGTCTCCCGTGCCGGACAGCAGTTCACCGACGCACCCGTGGCCTGAATCGATGTGAACAATCTTGAGGAGCAGCGGCTGAGCAATCAGCTGCTGCTCTTTTGGTTTTCGGGAGGCCTGCAGCTTTTGTATGAGCGATTGTGTCGCCGTTGCCCAGTTCTCCTCACACCAACCTGGTTCGCTGCCTCGCTGTGAGCAATTGCGGCGTCGATTCCCACAATCGCTCACCGAGATCCAAAAAGTCAGTGAACGGGTGGCCGGCCGGATCTTCCGTGCACGAGCCAACGCCTCTAGCCTGACGGCGTGCGTGCGACGTCGATTGGCCATGCGGGAATTCTGATCGAGACATCTGCGGGGTCAATCCTGTGTGACCCCTGGTTCGAACCTGCGTTCTTCGGTGGATGGTTCCCGTTCCCACGTAACGACCAGCTGAGCGACGATCTGCGAGAACGGATCGAGCAGGCCGACTTTCTCTACGTGTCACACCTACACGGCGATCACCACGACAAGGCGTGGCTCGATCAGCATCTGCGTCGTGACATCCCGATCCTGCTGCCTGGCTTCCCGACCCGCGAGCAGCGGCGCACATTACAAGAGCATGGGTTCACCAATTTCGTGGAAACGAGCGACACCGAGGAACTCGAAATTGCGCCGGGCCTCAAAGTCGCCATCCACATCGAGTCGTCGATCACCGACGGCCCTGGCGGCGACTCTGCGCTGGTCGTCATTGCCGACGATGCGATCCTGGTGAACCAGAACGACTGCCGGACGAACGACCTCGGTCAGCTCGCTGCGCACGGCCCGGTCGATCTGCACTGGTTGCAGTTCTCCGGCGCGATCTGGTTTCCAATGGTCTACGAAATCGATGAGGCTGACAAGCGCCGCCAGTGTACGGCCAAGGTCAAAGGCCAGTTCGCCCGTGCAATGCGGTACGTCGAGAAAATCGACGCCCGCGCCGTTGTGCCGAGCGCCGGCCCACCCTGTTTCCTCGATCCCGAGCTGTTTGGATTGAACATGATCGACGGTGACGAGCTATCGATCTTTCCTGACCAGACCACATTCCTTTCGATGCTCAATGACAGCGAGCGTGATGGCGTGATGAACATTCCCGGCACCACGAT
The DNA here is from genome assembly GCA_047638615.1 of Gammaproteobacteria bacterium. GTDB lineage: Bacteria > Actinomycetota > Acidimicrobiia > Acidimicrobiales > Ilumatobacteraceae > Ilumatobacter_A. The sequence continues at coordinate 3,889 of JBLIMF010000160.1, read as the reverse complement.
CGAGATCGGTGACACGATCACCGCGATTCACCCGATGCCAAACACTGACGTCGACGCAATCTTCACCAACAAGCGCACCTACCTCGAGCGGTACCAGGCCGATTGGATGCCATGGCTCGATGACCTGAAGGCCGGCTGGAAGGCGCTCGACATCGATCTGCTGGTCGAGCTGCAAAACTGGTGGCAGCCACTGCTGAAGATGGCGCCCACGTTGTGCTCGATGGTCGGCGCGAACGTCGTAATCAACGCGGGCGACCTGCCGATCCTCATTGATTTCCCCAACGCAGAGGTACGCCGCCACGACGGCGAGCCGCACAGCTTCCGGTTCGACATCCCGCGCGACCTGGTCGAAGCTGTTGCCGCTCAACGCGCCGTTGACTGGAGTAACTCGCTGCTGCTGTCGTGCCGCTTTACAGCTTGGCGTGAAGGCGAATTCAACGAATACGTTTACAACTTCTTGAAGTCGTTGTCGCGCGAACGGATGAAACGCACCGAAGCTGAAGTGGTGCGCAAACTCGAGATCGCAGGAGGCGGTGGCGACCACCTCGACGAGGTCGACATCCACGTTGGCGACTTCGTCGTCCAGCGGCGCTGCCCGCACCGCAACGCCGACCTCGAAGCCTTCGGTGAAATCCAAGACGGCGAGTTCGTTTGCACCCTGCACGGCTGGCGCTTCGACTGCGACACTGGCGCCTGCATCACGTCGCCATCCGAGACACCCCTGCGCATTCGCCGCGCCTAGCTGTCACGCTGCACTAGGCGCAGTGTGACCATTACCGCCGACAAAGTGTTACGGGTCTGACAGGCGGTCGTCGCACAACGTGACTAGGTTGGTCATATGTTGTCGGCGGCATTGGACCTCGGGATCGACCTCAACTTTTGGCCGTGGGTGTGGCTGTTCATCGGTGTCACGTTCGTCATCATCGAGCTGACGGTGCTTGCCGGGGCATTCGTTCTCCTGCCGTTTTCTGTCTCCGCATTCGTTGCCGCCCTGCTCGGCTTTTACGACGTCGCCATCGAAATCCAGTGGGGTGTCTTCATCTTCGGCGGCGCAGCGTTGTGGGTCCTGATGTACAAACGAGTCATGAAGTTCGCCGGCGAAAGCGATCTTGCACCGGGTGTAGGCGCCGATCGGCTGGTTGGGATGACTGCAATCGTCACCGTTGCGATCGACCCTGACGACACCGAACGGCGTGGTCGCGTCAAGGTCGAAGGCGAAGTGTGGAGCGCACTTACCCACGACGAAATCGCGATCGCCACTGGTTCAAAGGTCGCGGTCACCGAAGTACACGGCACTCGGGTGATCGTCGAACCTCTCACCGCTGCGCCGCCGACGGCACCGCCCGCTGGCCCGCCGCTTCAGAAGCCAACCCCACCGAATCCACTAACAGACAGGGAGCAATCATGAATCCCATTGCCATCGTCGTCGGCGTCATTGCGCTGATCGGCATCGCCGTCCTCGTCAGCGCAGTCAAGATCGTACGGCCCTATCAGCGCGGCCTCGTCGAACGCCTCGGTAAGTACAAAGCCACACGCGAGCCGGGCCTCAACCTGATTTTGCCGTTCATTGAAACGATGCAGTTGATCGACATGCGTGAGCAAGTCGTCGACGTGCCACCGCAAGAAGTCATCACCGCCGACAACGTGGTCGTGTCCGTCGACGCCGTCGTCTACTACGAGGCAACTGACCCACAGCGCCTCGTCTACAACATTGCTGACTTCTTCACCGCCATCACCAAGCTCGCCCAGACCAACCTTCGCAACCTGATTGGCGATATGGAGCTCGACAGAGCACTGACGTCGCGTGACACGATCAACACCCAATTGCGTGAGGTGCTCGACGACGCCACCGACAAGTGGGGCGTGCGAGTCGTTCGTGTTGAAATTCAGCGCATCGATCCGCCGCCGGACATCGTGTCGGCTATGCATGCGCAGATGCGCGCCGAGCGCGATCGCCGTGCAACAGTCACCGAGGCCAAGGGCTACCAGGAGGCCGCGATTGCCCGTGCCGACGGCGAACAGCAGGCAGCAGTGCTCTCAGCAACCGGTCGTCGGGAAGCTGCGATCCTCGACGCACAAGGTGAGTCGGAAGCAATCCAGCTTCGTGCGCAGGCGAACAAGGTTCGTCTCGAACTGATCGGGCAGGGTGAAGGTCTGGCGGCCAAGGCACGACTCACCGGCATCAAGGAAGCCAAAACCGACCACAACGTGCTCACCGTCGAGTACCTGTCGGCACTTGAGAAGATCGGCGACGGTCGGGCAACGAAGCTCGTCATTCCCGCTGAGTTTTCCGGCCTCCTCGGCACGGTTGCCGCATTCGCCGAAACGATCCGTCCCGAGGACTCCAGCGACGAGGTCCGCCCGAAAGACCGCTTGCCGATTCCGGTTGATACCGAACGTATCGAGCTTCCCGAGCCTGATCAGTCTCAGCATCTCCACGCCGACGGAAGCTGATCATGCGCATCATCGATGCACCGAGGGCTGGCTGGTACCCCGACCCTGATGGCCGCGAGCGGTTGCGCTGGTGGGATGGGCTCGACTGGACTGACATCCGTCGAGCGCCCCCGAGCAGCGCCGAACTCACGCGAGCCGAGTCGCTGGTTCCGCGTGAACCGACTGACGCAGAAAAGCGGCCCTACACCGATCGGCCTCTGGGCTACGGACGCCAAGACGCGCAGGAGATCATTGCCGAGGTCCGCACCGCCGCACGACAAGAGCTGGATCGAGCGGCCGAGCAGTTCTCGCAGCGCGCCACCACCGCGGTGCGGAGCTTCACACCGTTGATCACGGAATACACGAGCAACTTTTTGCGCTGGGTGAAGATTGCACTCGGTGTGGTCACCGTGCTGTTCATTGCGTGGCTACTGTTCCAGGCAATCGCGTCGCAGAGCCTTTTCGAATGGCTCGGCGACCGCATCGACAACCTCACCGAGGAGACTGTCGGCGTGACCACCCTGATCCGTACGCCACTGTTCGCCGTGCTGTGCGACTGGTGCGGCGCGACACCCTGAGGAGATACAGCGCTGTCTGCCACAGAGTGACGCATGGGGTCGGCCCCCTTTCGTCACGCTGTGGTCAGTCGCTGACCACTGCGTACGCCTCGATTTCGACGAGAAGGCTCGGGTCGATGAGCCCAGCGACTTGGACCAGAGTGCACGCCGGGCGGGTCGCGCCGAACACTTCACCGTGGGCCCGCAGCACGTCGTCGGTGTCGTTGATGTCAATGACGTAGATCCGCGTGCGCACAACGTCAGCCATGCTCGCGCCCGCTTCGATCAGCGCAACTGAGATCGTGTTCAACGCATCGACGGCCTGGCTGTATGCACCGACGCCGTCGACGTTTGGCGGCTGCGCGCACGTTCCTGCCACATGCACTTGATTGCCGACCTTCACGGCCCGGCTGTACCCGTACAGCACCTCGTACGGGCCGCCTGATGAGATGTTCTGTCGCGTCGTCATCAGCGGAGTGTGCCATTGACCGGCGAAGGGAGCGGCGTCGATCACCTCAGAACAACCAATGGCGACGCGACCGCACAGTTACGAAAGGGGCCCGACCCCAAACGCAACTATGTGACGGAGAGCCGGTAGCTGAAGGAGTGCTTGCCGGTGGGCACGCGGTATCGCTCGAGGATGTCGGGGCCGCAGCTGGCTGTGCCGACGCCGCGATGCGCGACGTCGGCGTGAACGACGAGCGTCTTGCGGGGCTTGATGTCGGTCTCGTGCCCGGCAGCGAACAAGTCATGCGCGGTGAACCGTGTTGCGGAGACATGCATCGTGGTCGGCTGCAGAACGTCGAGCCGGACAACCTCACCGCTGCTTGACTTTACGAACTCAAACCAGCGGCAATCGGTCCGCAGGCCGAACTCCTGGGGCACCAGATACGGCGCAG
>JBLIMF010000159.1:0-6277 GCA_047638615.1 Gammaproteobacteria bacterium | reverse complement strand
TCAACAGCCGGGCGAACACCCGACTTGAAGAGGTTGTCCTGCAAGAAGACCTGGCCATCGGTGATTGAGATCACGTTGGTCGGGATGAAGGCAGACACGTCGCCGGCTTTCGTCTCGATGATCGGCAATGCGGTGAGTGAACCTGCGCCATTCTCATCAGACAGCTTGGCGCTGCGCTCAAGGAGACGGGAGTGCAAATAGAAGACATCACCCGGGTAGGCCTCGCGGCCCGGCGGTCGGCGAAGCAGCAGCGAAATCTGACGATAAGCATCGGCCTGCTTGGAGAGATCGTCGTACACAATCAGTGCGTGCTCGCCGTTGTCCATCCAGTGCTGGCCAATGGCGCAGCCGGCGTATGGAGCGAGGTATTTGAACGGCGCTGGGTCGCCCGCAGGTGCGGTCACAACAACCGTGTACTCGAGCGCGCCAGCCTGGCGCAAGGTGTCGACGGTCTGCGCGACGGTCGAACCCTTCTGACCGATGGCGACGTAGATGCACTTCACACCCAGACCCTTTTGGTTCAGGATCGTGTCGATGGCAATAGCGGTCTTGCCGGTCTTGCGGTCACCAATGATCAACTCCCGCTGGCCACGGCCGATCGGCGTCATGGCGTCGATCGACTTGATGCCGGTCTGAAGAGGCTCATGTACCGGCTTGCGACCGAGAATACCCGGGGCCTGAATCTCCATGCGGCGCTGCTCGACACCGGTGAGTTCACCGTGACCGTCGACGGGCTCGCCGAGAGCGTTAACGACTCGTCCAATCATGCCGTCGCCAACGGGCATCGACAGGATGCGACCAGTCGCTTTGACGGTCTGACCTTCTTCGATCTTGTCGACGTTGCCCAGAACAACGGCGCCGATGGCGTCTTCGTCGAGGTTCAGCGCAAGGCCCATCGAACCGTCTTCGAACTCGAGGAGTTCGTTCACGGCGGCGTCCGGAAGACCGGAGACGCGAGCAATACCGTCACCGACTTCGGCGACGCGGCCCACGGTGCGGGCTTCGAGCGAGGGCACGAAGCCGTCGAGGTTTTTCTTAAGTGCCGACGCGATGTCGGCAGCAGAGATGGTGAGTTCAGCCATTTTCATTATCCCTTACGGTGGGTCACTTTGATTCCGGTGGTCTAGGCCTCGCGGCCTTAGAGCCGGCTCTTCAGCTGGTCGATGCGAGTACGAACGGTGTCATCGATGACGGTGTCACCGATCGTGGCCACGATTCCGCCGAGAACGGAAGAGTCGACGACGGTCTTGAGCGAGATGCTCTTGCCGGTGGCGTTTTCGAGTGCGGCCTTGAGGCGGGCCTGTTGGTCATTAGAGAGCGCAACTGCGGTGCGCACTTCGGCGACGTCGAGGTCTTTGGAGCCTGCGGCACGCTGCACGAGTTGATCGACGATGGCAGGAAGGTCGCGGCCGCGGCCTGAACCGACAACCATCGACACCAACTGGGTGGTGGTGCTGGTGGCTTTGCCACCGAGCAGATCTTCCACGATGGCCTGCCGCTTTTCAGCGGGGACCTGATCGTTGGTGAGCGCGTGGCGCAACTCTTCGCTTGACTCATAGGAACGAGCGAAACGAAACAACTCGTCTTCGACCTCGTCGAGGGTGCCCTCGGCGCGGGCGATCTCAAAGAGTGCTCGGGCGTAGCCCTGAATACGTGCGTCGCTCATGATGCTGCTCCTGTGCTGCTACCAACGCGGGCGATGAAGCTTTCGATGAGTTCTTGTTGCGCGGCGTCGTCGAGCGTGCCGTTCACGACACTGTCGATAGCGCCAGACGAGTACCGAGCGATTTCCGCACGAAGTTCGTCGCCACTCCGGCCAGCAGCTGAGGCAAGCTCAGCTTCGGCACGGGTTTCAAGGTCAGCCATTTCGGAATCGATACGGAGTCGGCCGTCGGCTAGGAGCGCTTCGGCCTGGGTGTCGGCGTCGGCGTAAAGGCGACTGCGCTCTGCGTCGATGTCACCCTTGGCAGCACGAATCGCGCTGGCCTCGACCTCGGCTGCCGACGCAGCTGCGGCGGAGTCGTCGAGATCCTTCTGAATCCGAGCTGTCCGATCGCTGAACGACTTCTTAATCGTCGGTCCAGTGAACTTATAGAGCAAGCCAAAGATGATAATCGACGCAAGCGAACCTGCGATGAGTTCACCGATCGGTGGAAACAGTGGGTGCAGTGATGTCGATCCGACTCCGTCGTTCGGAACGTTCTCTGCTGCGATCAATGAAATGTTGGCGATGATGCTCATGCATTGACTCCCATTGAGTTGTTGACCGCATCGGAGACCACCGCGGCGCTCGGTACCTTGCCGGTGGCCAGTTCGCCAGCACGCGAGGCAACCGAAGCAACCGCTTCGGCGACCTGTGAGCTCGCAGCTGCACGGGCGGCGTCAACTTCAGCAGTCGCAATCGCACGCTTCTCGGCGATGCGGGCGTTGACAGCCGTGAGCTTCTCGTTGCGCTCACCCTCGAGAGTGGAGCGCGCAGCTTCGATTCGGCCCTGTGCGTCGGCGCGAACCGATGCGACCTGGGCGTCGTACTCAGCGACTTCAGCGCGAGCCGAAGCGGTCAATGTTTCCGCCTTCTCGAAGTCACCACGAATGCTCTCGTAGCGGGCAGTCATGCCAGCCCGAACTTTCGGGAACAACACGTAGCGCAGAACGACCGCGAGCACGATGAACGAACCGAAACCCCAGATGACCTCTTTGGCCTCTGGAAGAATCGGGATGAGTTCGGGGCAGCCGGTCGACGAGGTGTCGCTCGTCGAGAAAACGGGATTCCCGTCGAGGTCGGTGCGCTCACAAGATTCAGCCGCCACCAGGTTGACCTGGGGATGACCGCTCGAGTGCGAAGTTGTGACGAGTGCTCTCAGCACGTCGACTCCTTGCGTTGAATGATGGACTCGGACTTACTTCTTGGGAAGTTCGCTCAGGCGAACTTCAACAGAATGAAGACCACGAAGCCGATGAGGGCGAGTGCTTCGGTGAAGGCGATGCCGAGGAACATGGTCGTACGGACCATGTTCGCTGCTTCGGGCTGACGGGCCATTGCCTCGACGGACTTGCCGACGAGATAACCAATGCCAATACCGGGACCGATAGCCGCGAGACCGTAGGCCATGCCGGCGCCAGTGGCGGCGGCAATGTTCTTGGCATCGGGATCGAATGCGCCCGCTTCTTCGGCTGCGACGAGTGCGCTGAATGCTTCCATGATGTTGTTTTCTCCTGTGTGCTTTCTGAGATGAGTGGGAGATCTAAAAGATCAGTGACGAGTTGAGCCGGGGCTCAGTGCTCCTCACTGTGCCCGACGGTCGAGTTATTAATGTAAACGGCGGCGAGAATCGTAAAGATGTACGCCTGCAAGAAGGCGACGAGGATTTCGAAGCCAGTGATGAAGAGAAGCATGCCGAACGGCAGAATCCCAGCCGGCACGAGAAGGAATTGCTGTGTTTCAGCGGTCACAAGGGCCTCAGTGAGGAGACCGAAGGTGACGAGCAGGATGTGGCCCGCCATCAGGTTGGCCATCAGACGAACCGTGAGGCTGAACGGCGTCACGAAGATCGTCGAGATGAACTCGATGCCACCGACAAGTGGCTTCAGCGCTGTCGGGACGCCTGCCGGCCACAGCAGACCGCTGAAGTAACCGAGACCCTGGTGCTTAATACCGGTGCCGATGAACACGACCCAGACCAGCAGCGACAAGCACAGCGGGATAGCGATGCGGGCGGTGGCTGGCATCTGGAAAATCGGAATGACGCCCGGGATGTTGCAGAGGAAGATGAAGATGAAGAGGCTGAGCAAGAACGGGGTCCAGCCGAGGCCGGACTTGCCGAGGGTCTGCATCACGATGCCCTCTTCGATGAACTCAACCGTGGTCTCAGCCAAGTTGCGAGCGCCGGTAGGAGCCTTCTTGGCGTCGGCGCGGGCGGCGAGCACGAAGAGCATGATCCCGATCAGCGCAGCGAGAACTGCGATCAGGGCAATTTTATTAAAGGTTGGGAAGATGTCTTGCCAACGAAGAAGTTCGTTGATGGGAGGGAAGACGAGGCCACGTTCAGCGAGCACGTTGAATTTCCGTTTCAGTCGTGGGAATCAGCGGGAGGGAGGGTAGGTCAGTTTGTTGCATTACGGCCGATTTGTGGGACATCTGATTTCAGAGCCGGTTGCGACAACGAGAGTGCGACGTACTTCATCTCCCAGAAGAGGAGACCAAGGTGAGTCACGATGATGGTCGATCCGAGTGCCGGAAGTGAAATCCATCCAGCTTCTTTGACGAACCAGACAGCGAGAAAGATGAGACCGAGGCGGATCAGATAACCGAAGAGCGTCGCACCCATCATGAGTCCGAGTGAAATTTTCGCCGCGCCTGCAATCAATGCGGCGGCACAGGCGAAGTTGAGCAGCACGATGGCGATGCCGTACGCGCTCGACCATGCCCCATCGCCGCCCCAGATGACACCACACAGAGCAATAAGAACGGGGGCGACAAGCACACCTCGTTTAATGATGTCGTTCGACACCGCCACCTCAGGGGCCGGGCCATCGAATCGCATCGTAAAGGCGTCGGATGTACTCATGAGGTCAGCTTCGAGTCTGCAGAACGGGCAGCATGTTTGCCAAGGCGCTGCGCCTCGAGCTCGTCCATGCGGTCGTTGTAGCGATACTTAAACTTCAAGAACAAACCGACGGAGCCAAGCACTGTCATCGCAATCATGAACAGCGGCATGGTGCCAAAGACCTGATCTAGTCCGTAGCCAGCTCCGAGAAATAGCACGAGCATGAAGACGGCGTCCATGCCATGGCCCATGGCGTCTTGGGTGTCGACCCGAGTGGTCTTCTTGAGAGGGAGGAGCTTCATGGGTTCGAGGCGTTCGAGGCGGCTGCTTGATCGGGTGTGGAATCAGTGTGTTCGGTCAACCGAAGATCAGAGCTTGTGAACGAACGCACAACCTAGTCGTCGCGCCCCACCGACGGCAACTGTGTGCGTAAGTTCTCGCCGCTGACGTCGAATTCAAGTTGCCCGGGAAGCTCACGACGCTCAGAATCTGGTTGTGCATCGCTCAACACACTGGTGTCTGCGACTGCCGTGCGCTCGATTCCCTGACTCGGAGTGTTGTTCTCCTTGCGCCGCGCACGCACGCTCGGATGGAGCACGGTGTACAGAACGATTCCGATGACGGCGATGCCGAACGGGAGATACGTAGGGTTTTTGTCGGCCAGAGTTGGGTAGAGCACGAATCCACTGAGCACCGCTGACCAGAGCCACAGGATCACCACGCTTCGACGATGGCCATGGCCCATCTCCATCAGACGATGGTGGAGATGGCCCTTGTCAGCAGAGGTGAGCCCCTTCCCGCTTGTCGCACGCCGGACGATGGCGAACAGCGTGTCGAAGATCGGCACGCCCAAAATAAGGAGCGGGATGACCAGCGGTGCGAGGAAGAAATAGGTCGTTCCGACCGACTCTTGTTCGACCGAGTCGACACGGCCTCCAACCACGCTCGTCGAAACTGCAAGTAGCAAGCCGAGCAGCAGCGCTCCCCCATCACCCATGAAGATGCGTGCAGGGTTGAAGTTGTGCGGCAGGAAGCCGATACAGAGTCCTGCAGCGATCACAGCAAAGAGCGGGCCGACGTTTGCGCTGTCGAGCAGATCGAGGTCGGTGAGCCGCTCGCTGTAGAGAAAAAATGAGATCGAACCGATGCCGACGATGCCTGCGGCGAGGCCATCGAGGCCATCGACCAGGTTGACAACCGTGCTCATGCCCAGCAGCCACAAGATAGTGATCAGCGGGCGGAGACTCTCGTCGAGGAAGATCGAACCGTCGTAGAACGGCAGCCGGAAGGCAAACATGACCACGCCGAACTGGACGAGGGCAATGCCAGCAAGCACGATCCCAAAGACTTTCGCCGGCGCCGAAATCTCTCGGACATCGTCGAGGAGCCCAACTGCATAAATGATGGTCACTGCCACGAAGACGCCTCGAGGCTCTGAATTGCTGCGGAACACGACGTCGAGAGCCCCGGTCAGCGAAGCAGTGACGTAGGCCGCGACAAAGCCGATGTACATCGCCAACCCGCCGATGTCGGGAAGTGGCGTTTCATGCACCGTGCGATCGTTGGGGAGGTACACCCAGCCCATCCGACGGGCAAATATCCCGACGAGCGGTGTCGCGGCGCAGGTCACGACTGCCGCCACCAACCCGATCACCACGTATGACCCAATGGTTGGCACGAGGCCCGATCCTACGCTCCCGGCCACCACAGACCCTCCACCACCCGTTCCC
>JBLIMF010000158.1:0-6288 GCA_047638615.1 Gammaproteobacteria bacterium | reverse complement strand
CTACTGCCTACTGCCTACTGCCATGGCACTATGTGTTCTATGGCCTTTGATACTCCGATTTCGCTCGTCGGCCCCCTGCGGGCACCTGCACAAATGTTGGCCGATCAAGACATCGGCGGGCAGACGAGCGTGCATGACGACGACACCGCCGACAAGCTGGGCCTCGCCGGTGCACCGATCGAAGGGCCAACGCATTTCAGCCAGTTCGACCCGCTCGGTGTCTGCCTGTGGGGTCAGCGGTGGTTCGAAGACGGCTGTATCAGCTCACACTTCCTGAACATGGTCGTCGAGGGCGAAGAGATTCGTCCAGCACTGACGCCATCAACGGCTGCCGCGGCGACAATCGGTGCTGAGAAGGCCGATGGGACCTCTGTCCTGGTCGGGACCGCATCGGTTGGCCGCGACGATGTGACCGACCTTGACGAACGTCGCAAACGCGGCCAGGGCGACCCTGGCGAATTGCATATCATCGACCAAATGTCCATCGGTATGGATGCCTTCCAGGGCCGTGCGCCGCATATCGTCACCATGGCGTTCGACGAGCACAATGGGCCGCTGTACCCATTTACCCTGCAGCAGAAGCTCGCCAAGATCACCGAGCCATGCAGTTGGTACAACGCCAACGGCGATAGTCCCTGGGGCGCACCAATTGTGCCGACCGAGATGCTGTCGGTCCTGGCGCACAAGAATGGCCCGCACCTGCCGGTCCGACGTCCGTCCGTCGGGCTGTTTATCGACCTCGAAATCCGGTACGTCAACGGCCCAGTATTTGTTGGGCGGAGCTATCAACTCGATCACCAGGTGGTCGGCATCGGTCAATCTCGACGCGTCGAGTCTTGGTGGACGGAAACCACACTCACCGACGTCGAGAGCGGTCTCCACGCTGCCACAGTGCTGTTGCACCAGGGCGTGTTCAAGGCCTCGTTTGCGGACTATCCGGCAGATTCAGGGTCGTGACTGGGGCTCGTTCCGAACGACAGCCCGAACGCCGGCGTCTCGGTCGTAGTGACCACAGCTCCTGAGCTTTCGATCAGTTCAACGAGCGAAACCAAGTCATCTACTGCACTCCGCAGCATCGTGGTAGTGCTGTGCAACGTCATTGGTCATCCACGAGACCGTGACATTCGAACCATTCCGGGCGTTGCGCATCAGGAGAACCTCGGAAGGTTGGAAACGTGCTGCTCAGAGATCATGTCGAAGTTTTCAAAACCTCTATTTCGATGAACGTAGCCGTTCACAGGCCGGTATCTATTGTCTCGCTCAATGTTCGAGCACCGCACATCCTCAGCCGATCACCCCGTTCTGGTGTCCGAGTGCGGCATGACGGTTGAACTCGACATCCAGCGCTTTCGCCATGCTCCGTCTCGCTCCGTCTGACGCTTCTTGACACGTCTCACCTGACCCACTCTCGACATCTGCTGCGGGCCTGGGCGAGCGGCGGCGAACCTTCGCCGATGTGATGTGCCCGCCCTGGGCCTCGACACCAATGCCGACTGGGTCGCCGTTGCTCGCTCGAACCGCGCTGTGTGTCCATCAGTTCATATTCGACCCGGTGCCGTTCGAAGGTCGCTGGAAGCAGGGTTGGAGAACCTTTTACCTGGGCCACACTGACGATGAGCGGTCTTGACGAACTGATTGCGGGTAACGGCTGGCGATGCGAGTATGCCCATGAAATCGACGACCGGTGAGTCGCTAAATTGGAGCGACCGGGGTGACCGACAGGATCGCAAGCACCGCTCTGGTCGTCGAGCGTTGAGCAGCGAGCGTCGCTGCGTCGATCGGTGTCACATCAGGAGCCGAGAGCCTCGACTATTGCTTGCGACTCGAGATGGCTCTCGGCACCGAACTTGCACTGTTCTCTCTGGCCGACCTCAGTCGATGGAATTGCACGAACACGAAATCCCGATCGCCTGCGTCGAGGGGTGGAGTGCCAATGCTGCTTGGCGGGGCGTCCGGATGAGCGATCTGCTCGCCGCAGCAGGCGTCGAGAAACCGCGTGAAGTCGACGTCGTGTCGCTTCAAGAAGAATCGGGACCCGGACGCCGATACGGCACCTCGACGGTTTCTCAGGACCTGATGAGGCAGGACGTCACACTTCTGGCAATGGGGGTGAACGGTGAGCCGCTACATCTCGACCGCGGTTTCCCACTTTGTTTGATCGCACCAGCACGTCCAGCCGTCAACCAAACAAAGTGGCTCTCGAAGGTGATCGTGAAATGAGCGCTGAGGTTGGAGAACAGACGACCGGTCAGGCGGCACAGAAGCCCAGCTACGGCGCTCTGTTCTGGGTTGGCACGGTCACATCGGCTGGGCGATCATCATCTACGGTGCACCTCTGCTGGTGGCCGACGACGAAGCGGAATGGTTCAATACCGTCTGGCTCGCGGCGGTCGGCATCATTGCGCATCTGGGTGAACGCTGGGGCGTACGGCCGCATCTCGGCGCTACACGCCAAGCGCGGCCAGGAGGCTCAACGCTCGGAGGGATAGACCACGCCGACCTGGGCGCGAATGTTGTCGAGCAAACGCATTGTCTGCAAGGAGTGATCGAGCGTGGCCACATCGCTTTCCAGGTGCCCTGCAGCGATGCGCTCCATGGCGTGCGCTGCCTCGTGTGAAAGCCCCTCGTTTGAAATTTCGACTCGCTCGGCAGTGCCGCCCGCAAAATACACCGTGAACGCCGATGCGAACCAGAACGGCGCCTCGACCTCGATCCGACCACCCGTGCCAACAATTCGGGCGCTAAGGCCGCTCTTGCCATCGAGCGACGTCTGGAAGGTGCTCAGCGCACCTCCGGGAAATGAAGCGACACCGGCGAGTGTGGCGTCGACGCCTGACCTGGTGAGCCGCCCCATTGCCTTGACGTCGTCGGGGTACTCGTCGAGTACGTGGCATGCGAAGGTGACCGGGTAGATACCGAGGTCAAGCAGCGCGCCCCCGGCGAGGTCGGCGCGCCGATGGCGCCCGTCGGTTGCAGGAATGTCGAGGCCGAAGTCGGCGTCGACGGTCAGTACCTTGCCGATTATTCCGTCAGCGATGCGACGCTTAAGTTCGACGTTGCCAGGGATGAACCACGTCCACATCGCTTCCATCAGAAAGCGATTGTTGCGACGAGCGGCGTCGACCATCTCGGTGGCCTCAGTCGTGTTGATGGCAAAGGCCTTCTCGCACAGCACATGCTTGCCGGCGTCGAGCGCAGCGACGGTCATATCGCGATGGTGGCTGTGGGGCGAGGCGATGTACACGATGTCGACATTCGGGTCTGCGAACAGTTCGGCGTAGCTGCCGTGAGCCTGGGGGATCCCGAATGTGGCGGCGAACTGGCTCGCGGACTCGAGGGATCGTGAGCCGACGGCGACGGTCTCGGCGTCGTCGAGTGCGTGCAGCGCCGCCGCCATTTTTGACGCGATACGACCAGTTGCCGCGATTCCCCATCTCAAAGTCATGAAGGGGAACGTAGTGGTCAGTTGCGGGCGAGCAGCGATTCGATGAACACCGCTACTGCGTCTTCGGTGTTGGTACCGATCACTTCGTCGGCAGCGTCGATCGCAAGGCTTGAACCATTTCCCATTGCAACGCCATGGCCCGCCCATTGGAGCATTGCTGCGTCGTTGTGGTTGTCACCGAATGCAACGACCTGTGCCGGGTCGATGCCCCAGTCGGCGCACAGATGAGCGAGCGCTGAGGCTTTGGTAATGCCCTCGCCAGTCACCTCAACGAACTGCACGCCACTCGTCGACACCGTCAACGGATCGATGAGCAATGGGATGAGATGTTCACGGAGCGCTTCCTGGGTGATCTCAGGGTGACGGACCATCAGCTTGGTCGTGTGGTGTTCGGCGGTCGGGCGAGTAGCAAGGCCACATTCGTTGCCGAGGTCTTCATGGATCGCGGCGATGTCGCCGAAGGATGCGTCCCACCCGTTGCCATGGTCGGTTTCCCAGCAGAATGCGTATCTGTCATCGATGTCGGCGAGCGATGCAAAGAACCGGTCGACGTGAGCCGGATCGATCGGGAACCGAGTTGTATTGCCACTCAATATGTCGTGGATCAACGAACCGTTCGAGCAGACCGCGGTGGTGATGACCTCGGCAGGACGGAGCCGCGGGACCGCTGACGTCGTCGATCGGCCGGTGGCTGGCACGACGTGGATACCAGCGGCGACAGCATGCTGCACCGCAGTAATCGTCCGAGGTGACAGGAGATGATCTGGACCGAACAGTGTTCCGTCCAGATCGCTGGCAATAAGCCGGATGTCTGATCTGGTCAAAGGATGCTCAGGGCAATGTGCGGGGGGCTCACCATGCGAGCACGACCATACCGATCCCGATCACCAGTTGAACCGACGCCTTCTCACGCCGAACGACGTCGGCGAGACCCACGATGATCGCCATGGCGACAATCGCTTGAACCAGCTCGCCCAAATCTGTGCGCGGCGACCAAAGCACCCGCTACTTCTTGAAGCGGTTGGTGACCTTGGCCTTGGTGAGTGCGAACCACTCTTTGGGGAGGCTGCGGAAGGTATCAGTGGCGAATTCGTCGGCGATGAAACCTACGACCTGCGAGTAGGAGGGGTACGGGTGGACTGTGCCGAACATCTTGCGGAGGCCGATGCCGTGGTCGATCATGATGGTGAACATGCCGATCATTTCGGCGGCACTTGGTCCGACGATGACGGCGCGGAGGATCTTGCCGGTGAACCGCTCGACGTCGACCGCGATGAAGCCGTGTTCGAGGTCGTCGGTGAACCCACGGTCGATATCTGTGAGTTGCTGCACATAGCGCTTGCGCCCGCCTGCAGCCATGGCGTCGACTGCGGCAACCGGGAGCCCAACCGAGGCGATCTGGGGGCGGCTGTATACGGCATTTGGGATGGCCCGTGGGTCGCCGACTTTGGGGAGGGGAAGTGCGATTGCGCGAATCGTGCGACGCGCGAAGGAGTTCGCACCGTGTGTCGTTGCGGTGTTGCCCGTGATGTCGCCAACGGCGTATACCCCGTCGACCGACGTTCGGCCCCAGGTGTCGGCGACAACGCCGCTCTTGGTGCTTTCGACGCCCGCTTCTTTCAGCCCGAGGTCACCGAGCGCGGGGCGACGACCAATCCCGATGAGGACCTTGTCGACGCTGGCAATGGTCTGACCGTTCGAGAGGTGAACGGTCTGCGTGGCCTCGTCGAACTTCTCGATTGAGGTGCCGAGGTGCACGTGGACTCCACGAGATTCAAAGACCGCCTGCATCGTGCTGGAAACGAGCGGATCTTCGTTGCCCATCAGGCGATCGGCCAATTCGACGATGTGGACGGTGCTGCCGAGGTCGCCGAACGCTGTGGCCATCTCGATCGAGATCACGCCGCCACCGACCAACACGATCGTGTCGGGGATCGACTCCATTTCGAAGATGTTCTCGTTCGTCAGAACACGATCGGCGCCGAGACCATCGATCGGGATGACGATCGGCTTGGATCCGCCGCTGACGATCACGTTCTCGGCATGCACTTCGACCGGACCGTCGGGTCCGTCGACGATGACGACGTGGTGGTCGCCCGACTTCGGGGTGAGCTTGGCCCAGCCGCGCACGAGGTGGATCTTCTCGTGCTCTTCCATCTCGTGGTCTTCGCGCTGTGCAAGATCATTGCGCTTCGCACGTACCCAGCCGAGCGGGTTGTCCTCGCCGACCAGTGCAGCGTGAAGGAGTGCCTTCGATGGGATACAGCCGACATTTGTGCAGTCGCCGCCGACCTTGTCGCCCTCGATGAGCACGATGTCGTGGCCGAAGTTGGACAGACCGACGGCCATAGTCAGCCCGCCGGAGCCGGCGCCGATGACCGCAGCCTTGTAGGTCTTCGTGGAGTCATGTCCAATCATCGTGTTTCCTGTTCTAAGGGGAGCGGAGAGCTGTTGGCGCTGCCGGTGATGTTCCGGCGTTTGAGAATACGTGCGACCACGAGACTGGCGACGAAGATGACGACGCTGGCTACGAGCGCGTACGGGTTGAGGCCGTCGAGGCCCTGGTCGACTCGGTCGAGCGATGCACCGAGCAACACGAACGAGATGGTGCCGGGCAGGGAGCCGACTGCTGTTGCGGTGATGAAGGGGACGTACTTGATCCGGAGTGCACCTGCTGCGTAGTTGACGAGGTCGTAGGGGAGAAACAGAAAGCGAGTCAGAAGCACGGTTTCGAAGCTGTTGTCGCGCATTCGCTGTGACCAGCGTGCGATGAACGATTGCTGGTCGTTGTCGAGTGCGGTGGTGTCGTCGATCTTCGCGCTGAGGGTCCGCCCGATAGTGAA
>JBLIMF010000157.1:0-6290 GCA_047638615.1 Gammaproteobacteria bacterium | reverse complement strand
GGCCACGACCTGGCTTACCAACTCGACTGGGCCGAGAACTGAAGCCTCTGAATGTTCCCATCGCAGATGACCGTCCGACGTCACCCCTCAGATTCGTAGCGGACACCGAACAGCAGCGAGCATGCGTCGCCCGCGTCACGATCGAGATGCTCGCAACGGAGCCGGTTCAGTTCGCTGTAGAGGTTGAAGTCGCCACTGCCGTCAGCGCCTCTTCGTCACTGATGCCTCGCTGACTGCGCAGTTTCCCGAACGGCCCGAGGCCGATGCTCTCTACTCCCACATCCTCGACGACGACGGTCTCGAGCAGCCGGCAAGGGGATCGGTTCGCACCGAGAGGCTGCTTGCTGACCTCGCGCTCTCCATGGGTGAAGCCGGCATCTTCCGAGAGTGGGTACGGGCACACCAAGCCTGAGGCTGGCGATCGCGTCTTCAGCCGGAATACGAGACGCTCCATTTCGAAGCTGATTGCACACGGCAACTACCTTGCTGACATGAGCATCGTCGAGGAAACCAGTGCACTGGCCGCTGACGAACAACAGGTGGTCGACCTCACCAGCGAATTAATCGAGAATTTCCCGCCCGCCGACACAGCGACGCAGACGTTTCTCGGAGAACAGTTTGATCGAGGCTTGGCCTGGGTGAACTTTCCTGAAGGCCATGGCGGTCTTGGTCTGAACCCGAAGCTGCAGAAGTTGATCAACGAACGCATCTTCGGAGCCGGCGGACCAAACGCCATGTACCGCAATCCGATCGGACACGGCATGACTGGCCCAACGGTCGTTGCCTGGGGGAGTGATGAGCAGAAGGAGCGGTACCTCCGCCCACTCTTCACCGGCGAAGAGGTCTGGTGTCAGCTGTTCTCCGAGCCCGGCTCGGGCTCTGACTTCGCGGGCCTCTCCGCCACAGGGGTTCAAGACGGCGACGAGTGGGTGTGTAATGGCCAGAAGGTGTGGACAACACTGGCTCACCTCTCGCGTTTCGGGCTCCTTGTTGTTCGCACCGATCCGCAGGCCATTAAGCACGCAGGCCTCACTGCGTTCGTCGTCGACATGCACGACCCGAGTGTCGAGATCCGCCCGCTCCGTCAGATGACCGGCGAGGCGGAGTTCAACGAAGTTTTCTTCACCGACACGAAGATCCACGACTCGGAAATGCTCGGCAAGGCGGGCGACGGTTGGCGCGTCTCGCTCACCACGCTAATGAACGAACGCCAGTCGATCGGCGGCGGCATGCCACAGCGCGGGTCGGGCACGATTGCCGGGCTGACCGAAGCGTGGGCTGCAGCATCTCACGATCGCAAGAGCGCGCCTGCTCAAGACGACGTGATGAAGCTGTGGTGCCGCGCCGAAGTCGTTCGCCTCACCAACATTCGAGCAAACCAGAACCGCAAGATGGGCGACCCTGGGCCGGAGGGCTCAATCGGCAAGATGGCCGGAGCGATCCTCAACATCGACATCCATAATGCCGTCATGAACCTGCTCGGCGCCGACGGGCTGCTCTACGGCAACTACGAGATGATCCGGCCCGAAACAGCTATGGCCTCAGACACGCAGCAGAAGGCATTTCTGCGCAGCCGTGCGAACACCATCGAGGGCGGCACGACCGAGATCATGGCGAACATACTCGGCGAACGCGTCTTGGGCTTGCCGGGAGACGTCCGCGTCGACCGCGAAGTCCCGTGGGCTGACGTCCCGCGCAACTAGTGTCAAAGTGTCAGGCACGACGTTGTTCACACCAAAAGAATCGACGCCACCCAAAAAACGAACCACGTTGTTCCTGACATATGGTCGTTTTGCAGGAATGAGGTCGAGGCGAGCGAGCGGCGCAACTATTTGATCAGCTTGGCGAGGACGTCGCTGGCGCCCAGACTGCGATCGTCCATGGCAGGACGGTCGAGGAGCGTGCCACCAAGCATCACCGTCGCTGCGGTTTCGATGGATGACTGCAGATCGCGGATGTTGCGCGGCGGCGGGAAGTACTCGTCTTCATTGGTGACGTTGACCAGTTCGACTCCGTTAACTGGTGCCAGGAAATCGATGACTTCTTCGACCAGTTCTTCCGGTGCCGAGGCGCCGGCTGTGACGCCGACGATTCCGCTGAGGTCGTCGGGAAGCTCAGTCACCGAGTTGATTCGGTAGACGCGCTCGCAGCCCTCTTCACGTGCAAGCTGTTCGAGTGCTCGGGTGTTGGACGAGTTGGCCGAGCCGATCACCACGATTGCGTCACATTTGTGGGCCAGTTCCATCAACGCTGCCTGACGGTTCGTTGTCGCGAAGCACAAGTCGCTCCGGCCAGGGGTCCAGACATCAGGGAACCGCTTCTTGACGGCAACGGCCACGCCTTCCCAATCGCGATGGGAGAGGGTGGTCTGAGCAAGAAGGGCAACCGGCTGCTCGATGTCGTCGAGCGCCTCGACCTCGGCGACTGATTCGACGCGATTGATCGAACCAGGTGCGACTGCCATGGTGCCGACAGCCTCTTCGTGACCTTGATGGCCGACGTAGACGATCCGGTAGCCCTTGCCGGCGCGCACCTTGACTTCATGGTGGACCTTGGTAACAAGGGGGCACACCGAGTCGACAACGTAGGAACCGCGCTCTCGGGCGGCTTCGAGAACCTCGGGCGGCGACCCATGTGCCGACAGCATGATCGGGCTCCCGGCCGGGACCTCTTCGATCGTGTCGACGAACACGACGCCCTGCGCCTTGAACCGGTTTACGACGAGCTGATTGTGAACAATCTCGTGATAGCAGTAGACCGATCCCGGGAAGGTTCGGACCATCCAGGCCAACGCCTTAATGGCCATCTCGACACCGGCGCAAAAACCACGAGGCTCGGCCAACAGGACTCGGTCGACACTGGAGGTGCTCATTCTTTCCTCATTCTACCCCGGGCTTGGGTCCGGACCGGCGACAGATGGCTCACCGATCAGGAGGCCGAGCGGCGATAGCGTGGCTTGTCCATGTCTACAGGAACACTCGCCCCCATCGTCGTCTCCGTCGCCCCCGGTTCGCCAGCCGCGCTCGTGGGCGTACAGGCCGGGGATGAAATCCTGCGAGTCAACGGCGATGTGCCTCGCGACATTATCGAATGGCAGCTGGCCACCGACGAAGCCGACGTCGAACTCGACGTTTCCCGTGGCGGCATGGACCTCTCGGTCACGGTCGAGAAGCTTCCAGGCGCTTCGCTTGGCATCGAAGTATCGAGCGCGGTGTTCGATCGGGTCCGCACCTGCGACAATCACTGCGAGTTCTGCTTCATTTACCAACTCCCCAAAGGCATGCGGCGCAGCCTCTACTTGAAGGACGACGACTATCGGTTGTCGTTCCTCTATGGCAACTTCACGACACTGACTCGGTTCACCGAGGCAGATCTCGAACGCGTGATCACCGAGCGCCTGTCGCCCCTGCACGTCAGCATCCACTCGACCGACCCCGACATCCGCAGCGCAATGTTGAAGAACAAGCGCGGCGGCATGAGCCTGCGCTGGCTGCGTGCACTACTCGACCACGACATCGTCGTGAAGGGGCAGATCGTTGTCTGTCCGGGCGTGAACGATGGTGCGATCCTCGACGACACGCTCGCTGGGGTACTCGACCAATACCCCGAACTCGATTCGGTCGCAGTCGTGCCGCTCGGTATCTCAAAGTTCAACGACGAGTCAGCAATGCGCTTCCACACGCTCGCCGAGGCCCAATCAGTAGTCGACACGGTCAACGACTGGCAAGACGTCTTTGAAACCACACTCGGCAAGCGGATGGTGTACGCAGCCGACGAGTACTACTTGATGGCGCAACGACCGTTCCCCGAGGCCGAACGGTATGACGGCTTCCCGATGCACGAAGACGGCATCGGCATGGCCCGGACCTTCGAGGCCGAGTTCTACGGCACCGCCGCCGAAGCTACCGGCGTACAGCGTGGCTTTTTCGCCGCAGTCGATGCGCCGCCCAACCCCACCGACTACACCGGGCTCCGCCAGAGCGGATGCGGCCCGGCTGCCAACTCTGCCGCCGATGTAGCAGCGCCCGTCACTGCTGGCCTCCAGCTTCGGCCTCGCCGCACCGCCCCCGTCGGTGTGCTCACGGGTCCACTCGGCGCACGTGTCATCACGCCACTTGTTCAGTCAATTGGCCGTTCCGACGTGCGCATCTTGACGGTGGCCAACGAATTCTTTGGTGGCAACACCGGTGTCACTGGCCTGATGACCGGCGAAGACGTCAGCCGCGTACTTGCTGCCGAACCCGAAGGGCATCGCTATTTGCTGCCCGACGTGTGCCTGTCCGACGACGGGCGCTTCCTCGATGGCGTTGCCATCTCCGATCTTCCACGGCCTGTCGAGGTCATCACCACCGACGGCATCGCGCTTCGCGCGGCACTCGGACAACCCGCAGGGGCACCAGTATGAACACCGACGACACCACCAACGAGCGAGGCGGCGGGGCACCGCTGCCGAACGACCCGCTCGATCTCGGTCCCGAGGCAATAAGTGACCTCGACGAGATGATGCCAGCTGACCCCAACGCCGATTTGCCGAGTGTTGTCATCATCGGCCGACCAAACGTTGGCAAGTCGACACTGTTCAACCGCATTGTCGGCAGCCAGCAGGCCATCGTTGAAGACAGGCCCGGCATCACCCGCGACCGAAAAGTGCTCGAGGCCGAGTGGCTCGACGTCCCATTCCTCGTCGTCGATACCGGCGGCTGGATGCCTGGCGGAAGCGCGCTGGAAGCCAAGGTGTCTCGACAAGTCGAAGAGGCGGTGCGCGAAGCAGACGTCGTTCTCTTCGTCGTCGACGCTTCGGCGCCACTGACCGACGACGACCAGCTGATTGCCAACTGGGTTCGGCGCACCGGTACCGATGTCTTGATTGTCGCCAACAAGGCTGATAACTCACGCCGCGAGCGCGAGATCTGGGAATACATGGGCCTCGGGCTCGGCGACCCCATTCCAACGAGCGCTCTCCACGGCCGTCGGGCTGGTGACCTGCTCGACAAGGTGATTGCGCTACTACCCCAGCGAGCAGTCGAAGAAGACGAAGAAGACGAGTCGAACTTCACTGAAGAGCAGCTCGCAGCGATCGATGCAATCATCGATCTTGGCGACAACAAGCCGCCGCCTCGAGTGGCTATCGTTGGCCGCCCGAATGTCGGCAAGTCGACGCTGTTTAACCATCTCGTCGGCGCCGACCGTGCCGTGGTCCACGACCTCGCCGGAACCACCCGCGACGCAATCGACACGCTCGTCGAAACCGAAGACGGACCCATCGTGTTTGTCGACACCGCTGGCATGCGTAAGCGCGGCAAGATCGACGATTCGGCCGAGTACTACTCACTCGTTCGTGCGCTCCGAGCAATCGACGATTCCGACATTGCGCTGCTCGTGATCGACGCGACGGTCGGGGTGACCGGCCAAGACCAACGGCTCTCCGAACGCGTCGATGCCTCGGGTTGTCCGATCATCATCGTTTTGAACAAGTGGGAAATGGTCGGCAGCGAAGATCGACTCGAAGTGCAGTCCGAAGTAACGCGCAAGCTGGCGTTTCTCGGCGACGCACCGGTGCTGAAAATCTCGGCCCTCAGTGGAAAGAACGTGCACAAACTGCACCCACTGCTCCAAGAATCGATTCGTCAGTACCACAAGCGTGTGCCTACGAAGAGCGTCAACAAGATCATCGCTGCAGCCCAACAGGCTCAGCCGCACTCGGGCGGCGCTCGAGTGCTGTACGCAGTGCAGGGAGCGACCGATCCGCCGACGTTCACGTTGTTCGTCAACCGTGAACTCGACCGCACCTACCTGCGCTACCTCGAGCGTCGGATTCGCGAAGATCTCGACATGGGATCGACGCCGATAAAATTGCGCGTGCGCAAGCGTTCCTGAATCGAGCCGATGATGCCGTGGTGTGAGCCCTGCGCGAAGTATTGGACGCCGAACTCGATGCAGGATGACGGCACCTGTCCGAACTGCGGCGAACAGATCACCGAGGGCAAAGCCCACCGCGACACAGCCACAGCGGCCGACGAGAAAGCTCCGTGGCACTTCAAGTTGATGGTGGTGGCACTGGTTGCTTACCTCGGCTGGCGACTGCTCGATCTCTTCGTCTGAGCTTTTCGTAGTTTGTTTGCGCACCAAGTGCGCAGATTGCTCACGAGAACCCTCGTCCCTCGATTCGGTCGATAGGGTCCCGTTCTTACATACGAGGCACTTGTGCCTCGGTACGGGCTGTAGCGCAGCTTGGTAGCGCACTTGTCTGGGGGACAAGGGGTCGCAGGTTCAAATCCTGTCAGCCCGAC
>JBLIMF010000156.1:0-6308 GCA_047638615.1 Gammaproteobacteria bacterium | reverse complement strand
GTGCCGTCGCGCAGATTGAGGCGGGCGAACCGTCGGGCAGCACGGAGATCCTCGAGATGGACCTCGCCGACCTCGATTCGGTCAAGCAAGCCGCTGGCGCCTTCCTCGCCAGCCACGACCGGCTCGATGTGCTGGTCAATAATGCGGGGCTGATGGCGACCCCGAAGAAGCTCACCGCGCAGGGTGTCGAGATGCAGTTCGGCGTGAACCACCTCGGCCACTTCGCGCTGACTGGCCATTTACTCGACCTGCTCGCAGCGAGCGGTACCGACGACGAGCCGGCTCGCGTCGTCTCAGTTTCCAGTCAAGCCCACCGCCCGGGCAAGATCGACTTCGGTAATCTCGACGCCTCGAAGTCGTACAACCCCTGGCGGGCCTACGCGCAGAGCAAGCTCGCCAACTTGCTGTTCATGCGCGAACTCGACGACCGCTGCGACGACGCGGACCTGCAGATCACCTCAGCTGCCGCTCATCCCGGCGGGTCGGAAACCAACCTCGGCAACGAACCTGCTGGCGATTTCTTTTCACGGTTGCTCAAGGTGGTGGAACCGGTCGTCAGTAAGTTTGGAATTCAGAGCGCGTCGATGGGTGCGCTCCCGACGTTGCGGGCAGTAGCTGACCCTGACGTGGAGGGCGGCGACTACTTCGGACCGGACGGCTTCAACGAGATGAAGGGCCACCCGGAGAAGGTCGATATGAGCAAACGTGCCGAAGACGACGACCTCGCCAAGCGCCTGTGGGACGTCAGCATCGAATTGAGCCAGGTCAGCTACCTGAGTTGAACCGAGCCGACAGGGCCCGAGCTGATCTGTGCTGGCCCGACTCGAGCTGATCTGGTCGAGACAGACGCGGCATCGGCGGTGACTTGAGCTCGATGCCTGGTGCCAGATCGAAGCGTCGAAGCGTCGAAGCGCCAAAGGGTCGAAGCGTCGAAGAGTCGAAGCGTCAAAGGGTCATGGCTCACGGGCGCCAGCGCGGCCCGCACCCAGCATTGAGGATCGCCTCAGCGAGGTTGCCGGTCGACAGCGCGTTTCCGGGAACCTGATCGCTCGCGGATGTGCCGATCAGGGACACCCCGAGCGTTGTCTCACACGGCTCTAGGTGTACTCGGTCGGGACGTTGGTGACGGTTGCGTCCGGCGTCCGGTAACTGGCTGCGCGGCCAGATCGCTACTGCTGCGTACCGCGGAGGTACTTGCCGACGATGCCGCGGCGCACTTCCTGCGTGCCGGCTCCGATCTCCAAGAGCTTGGCGTCGCGGTAGAGGCGGTTGACTTCCATTTCCCACATGTAGCCAGCGCCGCCGTGGATTTGGACTGCCTCGTCGGCGGCCTCGCGCATCATTTTGGTGGCGTAGAGGATCGCTGCTGCGGAGTGGGCGTGCACGGCGCCGCGGCCAGCTTCTGTCTCTTCAGCTTCCGCGCACATTGCAAGCACCCGGTAGACGTAGGCCTTGGCGATCTGCACGCCGACCCACATGTCGGCGAGCTTGAACTCGATTGCCTGAAAATCGATGATCGGCTTGTCGAATTGCTTGCGGGTGAGTGCATAGTCCAAGCTCAACTCGAGGCACCGCTCGGCCATGCCGACGGCGGCCGGTGCAAGGAAGATCCGCTCGACATCGAGCCCACTCATGACGACACCGACGCCACCGTTGAGTTCGCCGACGATGTTCGCCGCCGGAACACGGCAGTCGTTGAACACCAGTTCTGCAGTCGGGCTCCCGCGGTAGCCCATCTTGCTGAGCTTCTGGGCGACTGCGAATCCTGGGGTGTCGGTGTCAAGTACGAACGCAGTGATGCCGCGATGGCCGGCAGCGAGATTGGTCTTCGCGTAGACGAGGACGATGTCGGCGATGGGCCCGTTGGTGATGTAGGTCTTCGAGCCGTTGAGAATGTATTCGTCGCCGTCCTTCACTGCAGTTGTGGCCATCGAGCCGAGGGCGTCGGAGCCGGCGCCGGGCTCGGTCAGGCCGAGCGCACCGATGATTGAGCCGTCGCACATGCCGGGCAGGTAGCGCCGCTTGATGTCATCGTTTGCATTGCGCAAGATGTTGTTCCCGCACAGGTTGTCGTGAGCACCCCAGGTGAGCATTGCCGAAGCGTTGTACTTGCCCATTGCCTGGCAGATGAGGCCCTGCTCGAACAGGCCGAGCCCCTGGCCCCCGTACTCCTCCGGCATGGTGATCCCGAGGTAGCCATGCTTGGCAAACAATTGGAAGAGGTCGTCTGGGCACTCTTCGGTGTTGTCCATCTCGGCTGCGAGCGGGAGGAGTTGTTCGCGGCTGAAACGCTCTGCTTCGTCGAGGATCTGTTGTTGGACATCGTTCAGTTCGAATGCGCCTGGAATGAGAGTGGTCACGGGGGTCTCCTAGTTAAAAGGTGCCAGCTGCGGGGCCATCGGTGGCGCCGCCGGCGAAGGCTTGAGCGATGTTCATCCAGGCGGTAGCAACGTCGCCGGTGACTGCAAGGTTGGTGTCGTCGACATGTCGGCGCTGGGTAGTGACGAGACAGAAGTCGACTGCTTCGCCGGTGATCGTGTCCGCTGCGTCGTCGGGGCCGAAGTCCCACCTGGCGCCGGACGGTGAGGTCAGCGACACGTGAACCGGAGCAGACGGCGCATCGAGTCGGCGATTGATATAGCTCCACTTATGGGTGATGAAGCCGAGCTGCGCGATGTGGCGGATGCGGTCGGTGTGTGGAAGTTCGGGTGCGTTGACGTCGTTCTGCTGCAATGTGTCGACGATGTCTTGGCCGTGCGCCCACGCTTCCATCAGGCGAGCAGTGAGAAAGGATTTCGATCCCATTGATGGGCCGTACCAGATCACGCGATCCCGTTCGCCGAGCGAAGCCGAGGCTTCAGACAGGACGCCACGGTTGGTGCGCCACGCGTGGAGTAAGTCGTCTGGTGACATCGTCCGGTAGTCCCCAAGGGTGGCGAGATCCATCGCGTCGGCAGCGGCATCGGGGCTCATTGTCGACATCAGCTCACCGGTCAGCGCAGTAAATTGATCGGGGTCGGTGATCGCTAGCGCTGCGGTCCAGTCGAAGTAGGTGAGGTGGCCGATCTGGTCGGCAATCGACCATCGTGGGCTGGGGGTGGCGAGCGCCCAGGCCTCGGGCTCGAGGCCGGCGATGATCGAGTCGAGTGCATCCTGTTCGGCGATCAAATCGGCGCGAACGGTTTCGACTGTAGGGGCGGCGTCATTCATGTGGTCAGGCTCTCAGGTCTCGTCCTTGCGAAGCGAGCGGAGGATGATGTCAGTCATCTCGGCGCTCGCCTCGTCACGGGTCATGTGCATGTCGGCAAGGATGCCGGGTTGGCTGAAGTACAGGCCAGTGCCGGCGAGCATGCCCGCGGCGACAGCGGGGGAGACGTCTCGGAACTCTCCTGATTCGATGCCCAATTTGATGAGGTCCTCGCTCACCGACATCACATATCGGAAGTGGCGATCGAGTAGTCGGCGGGCAGCGGGGTCGTCGTCGAGGTCGTCAGCGAACGCTGCTGTAAGTCGCTGCAACTCGAGAGCGCCGTTGATGTACGAGCGGACCTGGTCGGCGATCGGCGCGTCATGATCGACCGTGTCGAGGGCGCTGCGCCCCACGCGGTGCAGGAACCGGTCGAGGACCATCAGGACTAATGCATCTTTCGAAGGTGCCAGTTCATATAGCGTCCGGCGTGAACAGCCAACAGCGCTCGCGAGTGCAGCCACCGTTGCGGTGGCGAAGCCGCGTTCCAAAAACTGGGCCTCGAGTTGATCGAGGATCTCGCGGTGTCGTGCGCCCAGCCGCTCTTCCGTCCGACGCGGCAGCAACGGTTGCGGTGCGGTACCAAAAGCCATGATCTGGTACCGTAACATCTGTTGGGTCGGCTCGCGAACTATCGAGTATCCGACAACAAGTACACAGAACAGTCGATCAGAACAGGGGAACACATGGCAATCGGCAGTGTGATCAAGAGCCGTTTGAACACAAAGGCAGACGACTATCGGGCGAACCTGGCGGAGATGCAAAAGCTCTGGGACGGAGTCGCTGCAGAAATGGCGAACGTGCCCGGCATCGGTGGCCAGCGCTACGTCGATCGCCACCGTAAGCGTGGCAAAATGCTCGTACGCGAACGCATTGAGAACCTGATCGATCCGAACACGCCGTTCCTCGAACTCAGCCCGCTGGCTGCATGGGGGACCGAAGACCCGATCGGTGTTGGCATCGCGTCGGGGATCGGCACGATCGAAGGCGTCGAGTGCCTGATCACCGGCACCGACATGACGGTACGCGGTGGCTCGGCCAACCCGACCACGTGGAAGAAGAGTCAGCGCTTCACCGAGATCGCTAAGGAAAACCGGCTGCCGGTGATCAACCTAAACGAGTCCGCCGGCGCCGACCTGCCTCGCCAAGCCGACCTGTTCATTCAAGGCGGTGCGAGCTTCCGTGACCTAACGCAGTTATCGCAGATGGGCATCCCGACCATCACGATGGCGTTCGGCCCTAACACTGCTGGCGGCGCGTACACGCCGGGCACGAGCGATTACACGGTCTTCGTCAAAGACAAGGCAACTGCGTATCTCGGTGGCCCGCCGTTGGTGGAGATGGCGATTGGCGAAGTGGTCGACGAAGAGTCATTGGGTGGCGCTGACATGCACTCCCGCACATCAGGCCTCTCCGACTTTCTGGCGCAAGACGAGATGGATGCCCTTCGTATCACCCGCCAGATCGTCAAACATCTGCAGTGGAAGAAGCTCGGCCCAGGCCCGACTGAGTCCCCCGACGAACCGATCTACGACCCCGCCGAATTGTTGGGCTGTGCCTCGGCCGATGTGCGCATCCCCTTCGATATACGCGAGGTCTACGCCCGGCTCCTCGACGGCAGTCGCTTCGAAGAGTTCAAGCCCCTGTATGGCGACAAGCTTGTGTGCGGCTGGGCGTCGATTCACGGCTTCCCCGTCGGCGTGCTTGGCAACAACGGCATCCTTTTTTCTGAGGAGGCCAAGAAGGGAGCGCAGTTCATCCAGCTCTGCAACAAGACCAACACCCCGCTCGTGTTCCTCCACAACATCACCGGCTTCATGGTCGGCTCGAAGGCCGAGCAGGGCGGCATCATCCGTAACGGTGCCAAACTTATTAACGCTGTGTCGAACTCGACGGTGCCCCACTTCAACCTGATGGTCGGGGCCAGCTACGGCGCCGGCAACTACGGCATGGCTGGCAAGGCCTACAACCCGCGCTTCATCTTCACGTGGCCGAACCATCGCATCGCCGTGATGGGCCCGAAGCAGCTCGCCGGCGTGATGGATATTGTTGCTCGAAACAGTGCTGCCGGTCGTGGGGTCGACGTCGACGAGGAGGCGCTGCAAGCACAAACTGCAGCACTCGAAGCCCAAATCGAACACGAGTCGACAGCGCTCTACTCGACCGGCCGACTGTGGGACGACGGAATCATCCATCCGGCTGATTCGAGAACCGTCTTGGGCATGGCCCTATCAGCGGCGCACAGCAACGAAGTTGTTGGAGCCACGAGCTACGGCGTCTGGAGGCACTGAGATGACTGCATCAAACGAATTGACCGGGTCGAGTGACCAGTGGGCCCCACCCGAGGGCACCGAGCCCGTGCCGCAGCGGCCAATGAACAAATTGCTCATCGCCAACCGCGGCGAGATCGCCGTCCGGATCGCGCGTACCGCGCACCGGCTCGGCATGGGAACTGTTGGGGTGTACTCCGAGCCTGATGCCAACGCGCTGCACGTCGACAGTGTTGACGTCGCGGTGGCACTCGGCGGCGAAACCGCAGCCGAGTCGTACCTGCGCGGCGATGCGATCATCGCTGCTGCGAAGGCAACGGGTGCCGATGCGATCCACCCGGGTTATGGCTTTCTCGCGGAGAACGCAGCCTTTGCCCAGGCTGTTGAAGACGCCGGTTTGATCTGGGTTGGGCCGACGCCCGAACAGATCACACTGCTCGGCGACAAGGTGGCTGCCAAGCGAGCCGCCGTGGAAGCTGGAGTGCCAACCACCCCGATCTGGGAGGTCGGTGACGATGGCGCGGTGCCTGACGGGGTGCCCATGCCTGCGCTCGTCAAGGCCGCAGCCGGAGGCGGTGGGCGTGGCATGCGCATCGTGACCGACCCGGCGCTTCTGGCTGAATCGATCCTGTCCGCGAGTCGCGAAGCCAAGGCTGCGTTCGGCGACGGTGCCGTGTTCATCGAGCCGTACATCGAACGCGGTCGACACATCGAAGTCCAAATCATGGGGGACCAGTACGGCCACGTCGTTCATCTCGGCGAGCGCGAATGTTCGATTCAGCGGCGCAACC
>JBLIMF010000155.1:0-6332 GCA_047638615.1 Gammaproteobacteria bacterium | reverse complement strand
ACCTCATCGTTTCTGGCTTCGCGCGCCACAAAGAGTGTGGTCTGTGGCAGTTCGTTTTGACCGGGAGCGAAGATGATGATCAGGGGACCTGCCGTCGTGTCGATGTCGACAAGTTGCTCGCGAACGCCGTCACGTGAGTGGACTGGTTCGAACACATACGAATGGAAGGCAACAGACGCGATCGAAATTGCCGAGGAGGGCACGCTCCGCACTGTATTCGGAGTCGACCCACCGGAAGTGAACTCAAGCGCGACCGGCTACTGAGTGCGCCCTGCTCGGGGGCTGGTGCGCGCAGCACCAGGTTCCAGTTGGATGCTCCGCACTAACCTCGCACCATGTCTGCTGACGATCAGAACACTTCCGTCGATATCAAACCGCGATCACGCGACGTGACCGACGGGATGCAGAAAGCACCATCTCGCTCGATGCTCCGTGCCATTGGTATGGGCGATGACGACTGGGAGAAGCCGCAGATCGGTCTCGCGAACGCATGGAACGAGGTCACGCCATGCAACATGACGCTGCGCAAGCTTGCCGCGCAGGCCAAGGCAGGCGTCAACGCCGCGGGTGGTTTTGGCATGGAATTCGGCACGATCACCGTGTCCGACGGCATCTCGATGGGCCACGAAGGCATGCGCGCATCGCTCGTGTCACGTGAAGTCATCACCGACTCGGTCGAAACCGTGATGCACGCCGAACGCCTCGATGGCTTCGTCGGTCTCGCTGGCTGCGACAAGTCAATCCCGGGCATGCTCATGGCTGCAGCCCGCCTCGACCTTGCATCGGTCTTCGTCTACAACGGCTCGATCATGCCGGGTGAGCACAACGGCAAGGCGCTCGACATCACTTCGGTGTTCGAAGCTGTCGGTGCACATGCTGCCGGCACGATCGACGACCAGGAGCTGCACGACATCGAAGTGAAGGCATGCCCCGGCGAGGGCGCCTGCGGCGGCATGTTCACCGCCAACACGATGAGCTCGATTGCTGAAGCGCTTGGGATGAGCCTCCCGGGTTCCGCATCGCCGCCGGCCATTGACGCACGACGCGAAGTCGATGCCCGCCTCGCCGGTGAAGCCGTTGTCGGCCTGCTCCGCCTCGGTATTACGTCGCGCCAGATCATGACCAAGCCCGCATTCGAGAACGCGATTGCGTTGACGTCGGCTCTTGGTGGGTCCACTAACGCTGTCTTGCACCTGCTTGCCATTGCGAACGAGGCCGGTGTCGATCTTGAACTCGACGACTTCAACCGGATTGCCGACAGGGTGCCGCACATCGCCGACATGACCCCGGGTGGCAAGTTCCACATGAGCGATCTGGACAAGGTCGGAGGCGTCCCAGGCGTCCTCAAGCACTTGCTCGACAACGACATGTTGAACGGTGATTGCATGACTGTCACCGGTAAAACGATGGCGGAGAATCTCAACGCGATGGACATCGCTGAGCCCGATGGCATCGTGGTCCACCCCGTCAGCGCACCGATTCACAGCGAGGGTGGCATCAACATCCTCACCGGTTCGCTCGCCCCATTGGGCTCCGTCGTCAAGGTTGCTGGCCTCAGCGCCGAGCAGATGCACTTCGAAGGTCCCGCCCGCGTCTACGACGACGAATCGTTTGCAATGGAGGCGATCCTTGCTGGCAATATCAACGCTGGCGACGTCATTGTCATCCGCTACGAGGGCCCCAAGGGCGGCCCAGGCATGCGAGAAATGCTCGCTATCACCGGAGCATTGAAAGGCGCTGGCCGCGGGGGCGATGTCGCCCTGATCACGGACGGTCGATTTTCGGGCGGCACCTGGGGCTTCTGTATCGGGCATGTCGCACCGGAAGCCGCCGACGGCGGGCCGATCGCGTTCATCGAAGAGGGCGACTCGATCCTCATCGACGTGCCGGGCAAGAAGCTCGACCTGCAGGTTTCCGACGAGGTGCTTGCTGCTCGCAAGATTGGTTGGCAGCCCAACGCGCCGCGCTACACGACTGGCGTGCTTGGTAAGTACGCGCGGCTCGTGCAGGGTGCTGAAACCGGCGCCATCACCAACCCCCTCTGAGGCTCTGGCGGGCCACGACGCGTTTGTCGATGACGACGTTCGCCTCGATCGTTAACCCCATTCTGATGGTCGGCGCCAGCTGCCCTCAGCGCAACGTCGGGAAGGCCCGGCACGGCGTCGGTGAGCCCGTGGCACACGTCTACAGAGGTAAGAGTGCCGACTGTCGCTGGTGGTGACATCGTTCGCCCCTAACCTGTCGGTGATGAGTAACTCGGGCGGACGCAACTTTCTCACCTCAGTGATCGGCTGGCTGATCGTGGCTGTCATCGTCTGGGTCTTCTTTGGTGGAATCTTCGGTGCGATCCGATTCATCTTCCGGGCGGTCGTGTTTCTTGTCGTGGTCGGGGCACTTCTGTCGCTCTACTTTCGACTCCGTGGCGACGGCGGCAAGAAGTAGTTCATGAGCGGGGCCGGAATCGTGGTGACCGACCCGACGTTTTCTCTGTCATGACCACTGCGTTCGTTCTTTCCGGTGGGGCCAGCCTCGGTGCGATCCAGGTTGGGATGGCAATGGCTCTCGCGGAGCGCGGCATCGTTGCGGATCTGATCGTGGGCACATCGGTCGGCGCAATGAACGGAGCATGGCTGGCGGGTGGCCGGTCAGCGACTGACCTCGCTGAAGTGTGGAGCGCGCTGCGGCGCAACGACCTGTTCCCGACGAAACCGCTCCTCGGCCTTCGAGCGTTTCTCGGCAAATCGTCGCACTTCGTCCCCGACACACATTTGCGGGCGACCCTCGGAGTGCATCTGCCGTTCAAACGGATCGAAGATGCGGCCATCCCGTTTGTAGTCGTCACGGCTGACGCACTCTCGGGCGAAGAGGTGCTGATTACCGAAGGCAACGCAGTCGACGCAGTGGCCGCGAGCGGATCACTCCCGGCGATCTTTCCGCCCGCACGCGCCGTCGTCAACGGGCGCGAGCGGCTGCTGGTCGACGGTGCGGTGATTAACAACACGGCGATCACTACCGCAGTCGATGCGGGAGCCACCGATGTTTGGGTGCTGTCGACGGGCTACTCGTGCGACCTAGTCGAGCCGCCCCAGACGGCGATCGCTGCTGCGCTGCATGCGGTGAGCCTGATGGTGCAACGCCGCTTCGTGCTTGAACTTGAGGCGAATACCTACGGCGTGCCGATTCATCTCATTCCGCCGCCGTGTCCGGTGCTGGTGTCTCCAATCGACTTCTCGCAGTCGAACGAACTGATCGAGAGCGCGGCATCAAGTGCGCGTGCGTGGTTCGACGCAGGCGAGCCGGCCACGCAGATGATTCCGCAAATCAGAATGCCTGACTAACTGTCACCCCTGTCATGGACACAAAGGACGTCTGACCTTGGTGTGACAGTCAGTCAACGAGGGCTTGGTAGACGAGTTGTTGGAGGATTGGTCGGATCGGGTAGGTGCTTGACGGCAAGAGCTGCGTGAGGAAGACGGCCACGATCTCTTCCACAGGGTCGACCCAGAAAGCTGTGCTGGCCGCACCGCCCCAGGCGTACTGACCGGCTGATCCGATCACCTTGTTTTCGGCGCTATCGAGCACCACAGAAAAACCTAGACCGAAGCCCATGCCGTTGAACTCCGTTTCGGCAAACAAAGGTCGCCCAAAGTCTTCAAGGATGGCTCCGCCGGGCAAGTGATTTGTCGCCATGTATTTGACGGTGCGGCTGCCGAGGATGCGCTCGCCGTCGAGTGCACCGCCGTTTAACAGCATGTGACAAAACCGCAGATAGTCGGCAGCAGTACCGCAAAGGCCACCGCCCCCACCGAGCATTGTCGGCTTCTTGTCGAGGGACGCTCCCGGCATGACGGCGGTTTTCTTGTTCACTGGGTAATACAGCTCGGCGAAGCGCTCACGCTTGGCTCCTTCGACCCAGAATTCGGTGTCGGTCATGCCCAACGGATCGAGGATGCGCTCACGGAAGAACGCGTCGAGCGTTTGGCCCGAGACGACCTCGACGATTCGGCCGAGTACGTCGGTCGATACGCCGTACAGCCATTCAGCCCCTGGCTGGAACGCGAGCGGCAAACCGGCCCACGCGTCGCAACAGGCTTCGAGGTCCATGCCCTTCGGGGTGCCCCACTCGAAGCCAGCCTTGCGGTACAAGGCATCGGTGACGTGGTTGTTGTGGAAGCCGTAGGTCAGGCCCGACGTGTGTGTGAGCAGATGCCAGATCTTCATCGGCTCGGTCTGGCCTTCGGTAGCTGGTGCCATGGCGGAGCCGCCGCGGTACACCCGGGCGTCCTCGAATGACGGGATGTACTTCGACACCTTGTCCTTGAGCTGCAGCTTGCCCTCTTCGTAGAGGATCATCGCAGCGACCGAGGTGATGGGCTTCGTCATCGAGAACATGCGGCAGATCGTGTCTGGCTCCCACGGGAGGTCTGCCTCGATGTTTCGCTTGCCGTAGGTGGAGCTGTAGGCAATCTCACCCTTGCGCGAAACGACGACTTGCCAGCCCGGTAGCCGGCCGTCGTCGACGTACTGCTTGAAGTGGTCGTCGATACGAGCGAGCCGGCCGGCATCGAAGCCAGCGTCGGCAGGTGTGATTGTTTGCGCAGTTCCAGTGACAGCCATCGGATGATGATGATGGCAGGGCAGCGGTGCCCGCCAGCAACCCTGGTTGCAGCTGTTGAGGAGCCCGGCGGCTCAGGCGGTGGCGGTGCGGTGACCGAGGACAGTCGCCACTGCGCGCCACCCAATCAGAAAGGTGCCGAGGAAGACAGTGGCAACGATCATGAATGATGTTGCTGTGCCGTTATTGAAGACGAGGTTGCGGAGCGCCATCCCGAGTGCGACGGTCGTGAGCCAGATCTTCACACCGGTGACGACACCGGTTGGCTGCGCCCAGATGCGCCAAGCAATCCACGACACGGCGAGCGCAATCATAAACGGGGCAGCGGTCTGGGCAACTCCAACGAGTGCCTCGCTCTCATCGTGATTGCGGCGGCCGATGGCAACGAATGCCACGACCACGCCAGCGTCGAGGGCAGCAGCAATCGGAGTGCGCGGATGCATGAGCTCAGTCTGCCGCGATCATGGCCTGGTCCAACAACAATGCACGTTGAACCCGCCCAACCGGCTCAACTCTCACCGCTCTGAACCGACGGTGCTCAGCCTTGGGCGTTGAAGCCGCCGAGTGACCCCTTGAAAAAGAGGAGCGGTGTTGGTACCTCGCCGTCGTGGTCGGCGTCGGCATCGAGGGCGCCGACGCGACCAAGCACGAATAGGTGATCACCCATTTTGTACGTCTGTTCGACCGTGCAGTCGATCCACGCAACGGCGCGATCGAGAATTGGTGCGCCGGACGGGGCGGCATGCCAGTCGACATCGGTGAAGCGAGTGTCGTCCATGCCGCTTTTTGCGAACTTCCAGCAAAGATCGCTCTGCGCATCGCTGAGCACGTTGACGCAGAAGCTGCCGGACGCTTCGATGGCGTCCATTGTTTCGGAGCCAGCCTGGGGAAGGAAGCCGACCAACGGTGGGTCCAGCGAGACTGAGGTGAACGAACCGATCGTGAAACCGGCCGGAGCGTCGCCGTTCATCCCAGTCACGACGGTGACGCCGGTGGGGAAGTGGCCCATAATCGTGCGGAAGTGGCCTGAATCGAATTCTGTTGCGTCGCTCATCTCCTCCGACTCTAGGCAACGGTTCGCTCGGACGTCGCACTTGTACAGTGCGGTTTGATGGCGAGCGAGGTCGACGAAGCGAAGCGAGTGTTGCGCACACAGATGCGCTCCGTCCGGAGAGATCTCCTCGATCGGCCCGAACGGTCGGCTCGTATGTGGAAGACGCTGACACAGCGGCCTGACGTCCTCACTGCATCGAAGATCATGGTGTTCGACTCGCTCGCGAGCGAACCAGACACGGCGCCGCTTATGGCCTGGTGCGAGGTGATGGGGAAGCAGATGTGCTTACCAGAAGACGCTGATCTCGATCCGACATGGGCCGACGTCATCGTTATCCCGGGTCTTGCCTTCACCGTCGATGGCAAGCGCTGTGGGCAAGGCGGTGGGTGGTACGACCGGTTTCTCCCAGGAGTTCGGCCGGACGCAGTGTTGATCGGTGTGTGCTTCGCTCCGCAGATCGTCGTCGACCTACCGACCGACGAGCACGACGTCGTGCTCCATGCCATTGTCACCGATTGACCGGCACGGCTACCAGCGCAATGGGGCCGGCCGTTTGTTGTGCTTAGGCGGCGGCGGTATCAGCGGAAGCGTCGGCCGTAGCGTGACCGCGGACGCCTGAGTTCATCTCGGAGTACAGCTCGCGGATGCATTCGCTGGCGGTTG
>JBLIMF010000154.1:0-6363 GCA_047638615.1 Gammaproteobacteria bacterium | reverse complement strand
ACTTCAACATCCGGCTTCGCAACACTGGAACGGTCTCGGCGACGATTGCCCGAATAAGCGTGACCTATCTCGATGCGCGTGGTCGTGCCGTGTGGGTCGATCATCACTGGGTCCCTGACTCGGTTCGGCCACAGCGTTCGACGGAGGTGTCGTGGACCTCACAGCTTGAGTACCTTGTCGAGATTGACGTGCCGATTTTGACCTTCGACAATGCGAAAGTCGGTGGCGAGGAAGGTGCCGGGGTCGGCGCGATCGTGACGCTGGACGTCGCTGGTGACCCACTGGTCGTCGCCGGTCGCGAGGTGTCGCGTGTGCGCCTCGACGTCACCTCGTTCCAGCGGCAGGTGGCACCGTGACGCGCGCACGAAGAACTGGTCGATCAAGCACTTGGCTGGGGTTGTTGGCCGTCGCGTTGGCCGTCGCGTTGGTCGGTATGGCGGCCGTGCTGACTGCAGCATGTTCGTCCGACACAGTTCCAGAGACATCGGTGGTGACGGCGATCTCAGTTCCCGCCGGAACCATTGCTGGCGAGGAGATGACGGTGACCGTCGACGCGCTCGGAGTCGGCGACGTTCGCCTCGACGTGATCGACGCCTTTGCGACGACCACGCTCACGCGCACGGTCGCCACAAGCATCGTCGAGTCGATCGACATCGAGGTGCCCGCGTACCTGACAAGATCGAGCGGCGTCGTCACCTTCCGCGCTTACGGCGCAGCCGGCGACGACGTCAGCTCGTCGACAGTCGTGGTTCCTGCTCGGGTTGTCGATCCGCTCGACATCGTGGTCGGTCCTCGAACCATTGTCGCGAACGGTGCGGACGAGACGATGGTGGTGGCCTTTGCCACCGACAGGTTTGGCAACCCGCTGCTCGATGGCACCCAGCTCACTATGACCTTGGTTGACGAGTTGACCGGGAGCCGCGTTGTTGAGTCGCGCATCGACGGAGGACTCGCTGCTCAGCTCATCGGATCGCGGATTGTGGCGCAACGCGTCGAAGTGTTTGCCAGCACAGTCGACAGCTCGGTGGCTAGCCGACGCGTTGTGTTCCACGAAGTCCCTGCGCCTGCCGCCGACGTGTCGTTGGTGGCTGTCCTCGATCACGAGGACCCGCTGGTGGCAGACGGTCGCAGTCGTCTTGAGGTACGGACGGTGCGCCTCGCCGATGCGAACGGGAACGCGCTCATCGACGGTCGTCTGGTGCGGGTGCAGACAGTAGGGCCCGATGGCCTTGGGCAACTCACGGCTCGCACGATCGATGGCGCGGCGAGGTTCGAGCTGGCTGCGCCCAGCCGCCCGGGGGTCGTCACGTTGACAGCGGCTGTCGACGGGTTGACCGGTTCACCGATCGAGCTCACCTATGCCGCTGCGGTCTCAGAGCTACCGGTCGAGGTCAGCCGTGACGGGGATTTCGTGAGTGTTGCGGTTGGTCCGGTCCGCGACGCTGCGGGTGCCGTTGTAGTTGACGGCACGGTTGCTGTTGCAGCGGTCAGCGGTGTTGGGTCAGATGCCGATGTACGGACGCTGGTTGAGATCCAGTTGCTCGATGGGCGAGGCATTGCTCACTTTGATGTCCTGGAATCGTCCGGAGCGGATTCCGGCGAGCTGACTGTAACGGTCTTGGGTGTGGCCACGAGTGAGGCCTGGCCATGAGTGGGCGCAAGCGCGGTGATACGACGTTGCATGAGTTCGAGGGCCGGGTTGCCTCGATGCTGCAACTGAAGCGATGGTTGGCCCTCATTGGTGTCCTCGTGGTGATGAGTGTGCTCGGTGGGCTGTTTCTGGTCATCTCGTTCGCCATTCGTGAAACGGGGCGCGGGGCCGATCCGAACGTGGCGTTCTCTCCAACGGAAAACGTGCCTGGCACCCTGGCTGCCAGCGTCGCATGGCTGCCTGATGCTGAAAATTTGGTGCGGATTGTCGAGCCGAACACTCGAGCACAACTGGGGGCTATGTGGCTGCGTGCCGACGACGCGCTGTCCAGAGCGGCATCGGGAGACCTCATCGGACTCGACGTGTGGTTCGTTGATGCAGCGCTGTCGAATGCGATGTCTCGGTTCGATAGCGACGTCGACACGGAATATGAGGTGAGCGCCCCGTTGGCGCTCGGACATCGTCTCCGTGTCGACTTTTACAGTCTTGACGGCCAGATTGTCGTTCTCGATATTGAAACGATTCGCCCGCGACCGATCGATGGACGTGTGGGGGATGGCGACGATCCAACAGAACGCTTCGAGGCGGTGATAGTCCTGAGTGACGGCAATTGGCGTGTTCGCCACGTCGAACGGCTCACCGCCGTCGACGTCCCTATTCAGATCCAATCTTGATCGGGTGACAACCCACGCTTGAGGCGCAATGCCAAGAGTAGGGACATGAGCTACGACCGTTTCGAGCAATGGACAAAGATCCCAGCATCTCTCGACCCCGAGCTTTCGGTTGTGATTCCTGCGTACAACGAGGCCGCACGGATCATCCCAACAATCGTATCGATTGCCGCGATGCTCTCGGAGCGCACGCTGGACTTCGAGATCATTCTGTCCGACGACGGCTCGAGTGACGACACGGCGCGTGTGGTCCGCAACCTCGGCCTACGCAACCTGATTGTGCTCGACCCGGGCGTCAATCGGGGTAAAGGCGCAGCTGTTCGGGCTGGCGTCCGTGCGGCGAACGGTCGCCGTATTCTTTTCAGCGACGCTGATATGTCGACGCCGATCCGCGAGGTTGGCGAACTGATGCACCGCCTCGACGGTGGTGCCGATGTGGCCATCGGCTCGCGGGCTGCCGATGGCGCAGTCGAGCAGTCGAAGCCCCTGTTCCGGCGCATTTTTAGCTGGGGCTGGCGCCGGATCAGCCATGTTGGCCTAGGTCTCGACATTGCCGACACGCAGTGCGGTTTCAAACTCTTCACTCGTGAGGCCGCTGACGCACTGTTCAGTGCCGGTCGCATCGACGGGTTCAGCTTCGACGCAGAACTACTTTTCCTGTCTGCTCGGTTCGGATTCGACGTCGCTGAAGTACCCATCGAGTGGGTTGACGCCCCTGGCTCTGCGGTGCAGCCTGGCCGCGTGGCCATCCGATTTCTGATCGATGTTCTTGCGGTTCGCATCAGAGCCATGACCGGTCGCTACCCCAAGAACGTCGGGGCAGTTGATCAGCGACGGATGAGGGTCGCCATCGTGACCGCCGTGCCGCCGTCGTCAGCAACCCTGACCGAGTACGGCCACCACCTGGTTCAGGAGCTGGCCGTCAAGCCTGAGATCGACGAAGTCATCGTGTTTGCTGAAGACAGCAGCGGTATTCCGACGGATGCTGAAGGTGTCATCTATCGTTGTGCCTGGACGTTCGGCAGCATGGCCAACCCGTTGAGGATCCTGCGTCAGGTACGCCGAGATCGTCCTGATGTCGTGTTCTTCAACATGCACTTCACCAGCTTTGGCATCAGTAAGGTGGCAGCTGCACTCGGACTCTGCACTCCGGCTCTCGTCCGGCTCACCGGTGCCAAGAGCGTCGTATTGCTGCACAACATTGTCGACACGGTCGATCTTGACAAAGCGGGCTACGGCTCAAACCGTGTTCTGAAGAGTGTGTTGACGGCGATCGGTCGCTGCTTAACCCGTGTTGTCTTGCTCGCAGACACCGTCGTGACCACGATGCCTCAGTATGTCGACATCCTGACCGAGCGCTATGGCGCCGACAATGTGTTCCTGACACCTCTCGGGTCATTCGAAATTCCGACCGAGCCGGTGTGCGAACCTGCCGACGGTCCGTTCCAGATGATGGCTTTCGGCAAGTTCGGCACCTACAAGCGGGTCGATGACCTGCTCGCCGCACACCGCCTTCTCCTCAAGCGTGGTCATGATGTCGAATGCGTGATTGCCGGGACGGACAGCCCGAACGCCGAGGGCTACTTGGCTGCTGTTGCTCAGCAACACCAGGATCTGGCCAACGTGAGCTTCACCGGCTACGTCGCCGAGGAAGATGTCCCTGCGCTATTCACCGCTGCGAGTGTTGTGGTGTTCCCGTACACCTCGACAACCGGGAGCAGCGGCCCGCTTCACCAGACCGGGGCATACGCTCGAGCAGCAGTCGCCCCACGAGTTGGCGACTTCATCGATCTGATCGAAAAAGAGGGTTTTGCAGCGGAGGTGTTCGAGCCTGGCGACGTCGTTGGACTCGCCGACGCCATCGAAGTGTTGATCGCCGACCCGCTACGCCGCCGCTCAATGGGCTGTCAAAATTTTGCTGCGTCGTGCTCGTTACCTCTGGCCCACGTAACCGACTGGCACGTCTCTCACTTCGAGTCACTTGTGTCTGCCTGACCGTCGTTGTTCGCGGCCCCCGCCCCTCCCCCCAGGGGACGCGGCGGCTTCGATGCCTATGGCATGTTGTTTCGCGGCCCGCCATCTCGTTCGTTTGAGCTCGAGTGCTGGGCCGTTTCCGCGTCTGAGGCCGGCAGCCCCTGACATCTTGAGCTGATCCTGATTTGGTGCGGATCCAAAGTTGAGCGGACGAGACAATCATTTTGTTTAGTCCCACAAGCGGCGGCCACTCGGCCGACAAGTTGACAGGCGGAAACATGACCATCTTCGAAGCACCCAACTCCCAGGCCAAGCAGACGATCAGTGACATTGAGTTGCCGCATCGTTTCGACGTTCACGAGGTCATCCGGATGACCGCATTAATCGAATCGCTTGCTGAGCATGGACGTCCGGTGTCGATTGGTGGCGCCGAGGTCGAGATGATTGATCTCGCCGCTCTCGCTGCGCTCACGGCCTGCGCGTTGAGCATCGACATCCGCATCGTCGATGCCTCGGTGGCGCTGTTCGTAACGGCCAAGTTCACTGGACATCACGCAGTCGTGACTTGCTGCTGCGACGACAATCAGCCTCTCAAAGCGGCGTGACATGGACTCCGTTGTCCTCCTTGGTGCCGCAGATCTGGTCCGCTCTTTCGAGCTCAACGCCACCCTGCAGCCACTGACCAGTGTGCTTCGACCAGCTGTTGAAGTCGACCTGTCGCAGGTCATCGAGTTGCACCCGTCAATTGTGTCGGTCCTGATCCGCCACCAGCGTCAAGCTCGCCGCCAAGGTGGCGACGTGACGCTGATTCGGCCGATCCTCAGCGGCGTTGCTCGCACGCTCGACCACGTCGGCCTCGTTGGAACAGCACGTTGAACACAGCTGACCAATCGGTGGCCACCACCGACATCGCTGGTGTGATCGAAGCTGGCGGCGACCGGCGGTCGATCGGTTCGGCATCAGCGCTCCTGACTGCGGCGACTCTGACTGCGAGCGGAGGGAACTACGCCCTCAATCTGCTGCTGGCTCGTTGGATGTCACCGAGCGAATTCGGTGACGCCAACTTGATCGTCACCCTCATGCTCGGCCTCACCGCGGTTGCCGTGTCGCTCCAGCTGATTGCCGCTCAGCAGGTCAGTCGCTCGTCGGCACCCGATCAACAGATCGCCCGTCAGTGTTTACTGCAGCGTTCCTGGATCATCGGTGGCCTCGTGGCATTCCTCCTTGCTGGAGCAAGCCCGGCCATCGCCGCGATGAGTTCGTCGGCGTCAGCACTGCCGTTCGTGTTACTCGCGGTCGGTGTCCCCGCGTATCTCGCCCAGTCGGTCGAACGGGGTGTCCTGCAGGGGCGCCTCCGGTTTCGTGCGCTCGCGAGCACGTTGGTCGTTGAAGCCGTAGTTCGTCTCTGCGTTGCTGTTGCGCTGGTCGCTGCCGGGTTCGGCGTCGTCGGTGCGACCGCTGGTATCAGTATGTCGTTTGTTGCCACGTGGTGGTGGAGCCGTCGATGTGTTGCCGCCAAGTCGGCGGACGGCGTCGAGACGACGATTGCCCTGCGGATGGACTCCCGTCTCGTCAGCCAGGCAACGATGATTCTGCTTGTTGGTCAGATCATGATCAACAACGGCGATGTCGTGTTGGCAAAGACGCTGTTCGACGCCGATGTCGCGGGCGTGTACTCGGTTGCCGCGCTCATTGGTCGTGCCGTCTTCTTTCTTTCGTGGTCGGTCGTGACCGCAGCCTTCCCACACGTTGCCCGAGGTGCCTCGGCGGCGGTTGTTGCCGATATTCGTCGCCAAGCGATGCGCCATGTTCTCCTGATTTCCGGCAGTTTCACGGTTGCAGTTGCACTGTTCGCTCCACCGTTGACACCGCTGGTGTTCGGTGTCGAGTACTCATCGGCGGGGCCGTTGTTCGCCCCGTACGCACTCGCCACTTCGTTCTTCGCCATGGCCAACCTGGTCGCTTCGCTGGCTGTTGCGCAGGGCCGTCGCCGTCCTGCGATCGTTACCGCCCTCGGAGGCATTGTCCAGACAGCGCTCCTCCTTGCACTGGTGAACAGCTCGACAG
>JBLIMF010000153.1:0-6427 GCA_047638615.1 Gammaproteobacteria bacterium | reverse complement strand
GCTCCACGTACATACCAGTTCGAGCTCCGGCGGGGCCTCCTCATGCTCGGTGAGCATTCGGTGGTCAGCTACGGGGCCGCCGCGGCCCTCCACCGGCTCGACCGGTCCGCTCCCGACGCCGTCGAATTCACCGTGCCGCGTCAAGGACGCCCTGGTCACACAGATCTCGTCGTGCACACCACAGACCGTCTGCCGGCGATCGACATCGTCACCGTTGAAGGTTTCCGTACGACCTCGGCAACTCGAACAATCATCGACCTCGCACATGCTCGAGCACGACGACCACGCGTCGAGGCAGCAATCGACAGCGCCGTGCGGCTCGGCCTCTCAGCGCCTCACACGCTCGCACGGCGGCTGGAAACGCTGCGCGGGTCAGGCCGCTGGGGTTGCCGGCTCATCGACGATCTCGTGGTCGACTCGGGTGGCCATTCGATTCTGGAACGCAGATTCCTCGAGTTGGTTCGCCGGAACGACTTCCCTCGTCCGTTGACGCAGGTCGCGCACCGCAAAGGGGGGCGCCACGTCGCACGCGTCGACTTCCTATTCGAGGAACAGCAAATCGTTATCGAAGTCAGCGGGCAACACGGACACTCATCACCGAGCGATCGGGCCAAAGACGCTCAGCGTCGCAACGAACTCCAGGACCTGGGCGTGCAGGTGTTCGAGTACACGTACGCCGACCTCACCCAGCATGGTTCCATGGTCGCCCGAACCTTGCGCAAACGCTTGCGGTGAAACGTTTGTGTCGAGATTCGGGAGGACTGTCCAACCAATTCTTCGACGAAAACGTCGGGGCGTGAGCGGAGTGAGGTGAGCCGTCGACGGGTCAGTAGGCGGGGAACTTGGCGCACAGGGTGGCGACGTCAGCTTTGACGGCGGCCAGGGCCTCAGCGTTGCCGATGTTGCGCAGCGCACGAGCGATGAGCTTGGCGATCTCGGCCATTTCCGGCTCTCGCATGCCCTGCGTAGTGACCGACGGGGTGCCAATGCGTACGCCGCTGGTGACGAACGGGCTGCGCGGGTCATCGGGGATCGTGTTCTTGTTCAGCGTGATCCCGGCCTCGTCGAGCGTGGCCTGTGCGACCTTGCCGGTGAGATCGGCATCGAACGGCGTGAGGTCGACCACCATTAAGTGGTTGTCGGTGCCGCCAGAGACCAGACGGAAGCCCTCTGCAGCCAAGGCAGCTGCGAGCGCCGATGCGTTCGTCACGATTTGTGCTGCGTACTCCCGAAACGACGGGTCCATCGCTTCACGGAACGCAATCGCCTTGCCCGCAATTGCGTGCTCGAGTGGGCCGCCCTGCCAGCCCGGGAAGACTGCCTTATTGATCGCCTTCGCGTGCACTTCCTTCGAGAGGATGCAGCCGCCACGCGGACCGCGCAGCGTCTTGTGCGTCGTGAAGGTGACGACGTCGGCGAAGGGCACCGGGTTCGGGTGCGAACCGCCGGCGACCAGGCCAGCGAGGTGTGCGATGTCGAACATCAGTAACGCGCCGACCTCATCGGCAATCGCTTTAAATGGCTCGGGATCGAGCCGGCGGGGGTACGAGGTGGTTCCTGCGACGATCATCTTCGGCCGATGCTCGAGTGCGAGTTCACGGACGTTGTCCATGTCGATGCGATCTTCGGCCCCAGTTCCGTAGGCGACGAAGTTGTACAGCATGCCGGATGCGTTGACCGGCGAGCCGTGCGTGAGGTGGCCGCCGTGGTCGAGGCTGAGGCCGAGGACCGTGTCGCCAGGCTCCAGAAGTGCCTGGTAAACGCACATATTGGCGTTCGCGCCCGAGTGCGGCTGCACGTTGGCGTGTTCGGCGCCGAACAGTTCCTTCACGCGGTCGATCGCGAGCTGTTCGATCACGTCGACGATCGCGTTACCGCCGTAGTACCGCTTGCCCGGATATCCCTCGGCGTACTTGTTCGTGAGAACCGAGCCCGTGGCGGCCATCACCGCCGGAGAGGTGAAATTCTCTGAGGCAATGAGCTGCAAGCCGGTGGTCTGGCGTTCGACTTCGCGTTCGAGGAGTGCGAGCACTTCGCCGTCGGGATTTGAGTCAGATGGAAAGGGCATCGGAAGTTCCTTGCGTACGAGAAGTGGGAGGGTGTTCGGCAGACCAGTTGCAGTTGGAGTTTGGCCCCGACTGCAGCTGGTTAAAAGTTGGATTCGAGTTCGGTGATCTGATCGACACGGCGCTGGTGACGACCGCCTTCGAATGCTTGACTGAGGAAGATCTGGACGACCTCCTCGGCAACGCCGGTACCAACGACGCGGGCACCCATCGACAACACGTTGGCATCGTTGTGCTCGCGTGCCATCCGGGCCGTGTAGAGACAGTTGCAGAGCGCTGCGCGGACGCCTCGCACCTTGTTTGCAGCGAGCTGCTCGCCCTGACCGCTGCCGCCGAGGACGATGCCAAAGTCGGCGTTGCCATCACGCACAGTTCGGCCGACACCCGCGCAGATTTCGGGGTAATCGACCGACTCGGTCGAGTGCGTTCCGTGGTCGTCGACGGTGTGCCCGGCTGCTTCGACGAAGCTGATCAGGTGCTGCTTGAGGTCGTAGCCGGCATGATCGGAGCCAATCGCGATTCGTGTCATCGTTGTGAAGTGTAGGAGTCCCAGCGCGACGCCCTGTCACACATTGACGAATCGTTCGGATGGGGGCACCGACCGCCCCAATTCATAGAGTCCCCAACGTGACTCTCGACCCTCGTACACCTGTGATCATCGGCGTCGGCCAGTACAACCATCGGGCCAAGGGACTCGACGACGCACTCGAGCCAGTTGCTCTCATGGAGCAGGCCGTGCACGCCGCTGCAGCCGACGCCGGGCTCGATGGCCCACCGTTGGCTGACTCGGTGCGCGTCGTCAACGTGATCGGATGGCGCTACCGGAA
Organism: Gammaproteobacteria bacterium; assembly: GCA_047638615.1. Lineage (GTDB taxonomy): Bacteria > Actinomycetota > Acidimicrobiia > Acidimicrobiales > Ilumatobacteraceae > Ilumatobacter_A. Next base: position 3,534 of record JBLIMF010000153.1, on the reverse strand, counting down.
CGCCCCCCGCTTCCTGGCCCAACGCCTCGGTCTCGACGACACAGCAATCGAGCTTGCCGAGTCGACCGCCGGCGGCAACAGCCCCCAGTCGCTCGTCAACGCAACCGCCGTCGAGATCCTCGACGGTTCGGTCGACATCGCCATCCTGTCCGGCGCCGAAGCGTTCAAGACGTTCATGCGCGCTCGCAAGCAGGACGTCACACTCGATTGGGCGAAGGCCGCCGACGACGACCTGCCGCGCTACATCGGCAAGGAACTCGAGATGAACCTGCCGGCGGAGCGCGACCGCGGCCTGTACATGCCGGTGCAGATCTATCCGATGTTCGAAACTGCCCTGCGCGCCGCGTCGGGCCGCACCGTCGATGAACATCAGCGATTTCTCGGCGAGCTGTATGCCGGTCTGAGCGACGTCGCTGCTAACAATCCTCACGCCTGGATCCAGGAGTCGAAGACGGCCGACGAGATCACGACGGTCACAGTTTCGAACCGGATGGTCGGTTTCCCGTATCCGAAGCTGATGAACTCGAACAATGACGTCGATATGGGAGCGGCAATCATCATGTGCACCGTCGAGGCAGCCGAGCAGATGGGTGTCAGCCGTGACAAGTGGGTGTTCCCGCACGCCGGCACCGACGCGCACGAGCACCCGTTCGTCTCGCATCGCGACACGTTCGCCCGCACCCCCGCCGTCAAGCTTGGCGGCAAGATGGCGCTCGACCTCGCCGGCATCGCCATCGACGACGTGTCGGTGCTCGACCTCTATTCGTGCTTCCCGTCGGCGGTCCAACTCGGGGCCCAGTCGCTCGGCGTCGACATCACGCCCGGCACCGGCCGCCAGTGGTCGCGCACAGGAGGCCTCACATTCTGTGGCGGGCCATGGAACAACTACGTCATGCACGCCATTGCTTCGGTTGTCGAGGACCTCCGGGAACGCCCAGGCGAATACGGCTTCACATGGGCCAACGGCGGCTACGCAACCAAGCACGCTTTTGGCGTGTACTCGACCACTCCACCAGCCGATGCGTTCCGGCACGGCTCACCACAAAACGAGGTCGATGCGCTCCCAAAGCGCAGCCTGGCCAGCCCTGCCGACGCCACTGGCGCCGCCACGATCGAGGCCTACTCGGTCATGTTTTCCCGCGACGGCCAGCCCGAAACTGCTCAGGCTGCCTGCCTGCTCGCCGACGGTCGCCGTGCGTGGGGCATCTCGACTGACCCGGCAATCGCCGCGGCGATGTGCGATGGCGAATGGGTCGGCGTCGGTTGCCAGCTTGACCCTGAGGGCGCGCTGCTCGTCTGAGCCTCCAACAGCAGCGATCGGACGCCAAGCACACGTCGTCCGTCGTCAGCCGTCGATGACGATGTCGTTACCGCCGAGGGTGCCCTGATCGGGGCAGTTGGCCGCCAGGTAGGCGTCCGTGAGCGGGATCTGCGCGTCGGTCATCAGGCTCGGGTCCTCGACAATCGATGGGAAGCCTGTAGCGAACGCCTCGACGGCGCTTGCGAACAACGCAGGGTCGGCCGCTCCAGGCAGACCGACGTCGAGGAACGGGTCATCGACACCCAGTTCGGTCAGCTGCAGGATCCAGGCTGCTGCGACGGCATCACGGACATCGGCGTCGAGTAGAGCCTCTGCTGCCGACGCACGAGCGAAGTACGGGCCAGCGAAATCAGCGACCAGAGCAAACCGTTCGTCTTCGAGTTCTGCGGGAAGGTTCGCGTCGAGGGCAAACACAGCATCGACCACTGCGGGAGAGGCAAACACTTCGAGCCGGAACGCGTTCCCAGGATCGCCAACAGCTGACACCAGCCCGACCGCTTGGAAACTGCCGGCAAACTTACTCCAGGCACGGCAGAACCCATCGGCGCTGTCGATACCCGGCACGCCAGTTTCGGGAACAACCGGGATCTCGGGCGTGTCGGGCAAAACGTCCAGATCCAATTCGGACGTACTCGCGTCGGGTTCGGCAACAACAACCGACTCTGTCCGCACAAATTCTGGATCATCGGCATCGCGAGCAGCCACGGTGGCAGGGCTGGTCTGCAGCTCGGCAATCGTTCCACCTGATCCAACACACCCGGCAAGAATCAACACGCTGGCGCCAATCAAGAGTCCTCGATGCATGTCGCCAGTGTGGCCGTCCGAATGCCATGCTCGGTGTCATGCCTGAGACTGCCCCAACCGGGACTCACCCCACGATCCTCCTCGACTGCGACCCAGGCCACGATGACGCCATTGCCATCGTGGTTGCCGCCCGACACACCCGTCTCGTCGGAATCACCACAGTTGCCGGCAACGCCCCACTTAACAGCACCACGCACAATGCGCTCGTCATGCGCGACCTCCTGGGTGTCGACGTACCAATCCACTCTGGAGCAGCCGGGCCGCTCGTCGGCGAACCCAAGTTCGCCGGCCACGTCCATGGCGAAAGCGGACTCGACGGTGCTGACCTTCCGGCCCCGTCAACACCGCTCGACGGAACCGACGCGGTCAACTTCATTGTCAACATGTGCCGCACCACCGCGAACCTCTGGCTGGTCCCGATCGGGCCACTGACCAACATCGCGCTCGCGCTGCGGACTGCGCCTGACATTGCCGACCGGATCGCTGGAATCTCGCTGATGGGAGGCGGCACATTCGGCAACCGCAGCAGTACCGCCGAGTTCAACATCTGGGCCGACCCGGAAGCCGCGCACATCGTGTTCTCAAGTGGCGTCCGAATCATCATGGCAGGCCTCGACGTAACCCATCAATTCACCGCCACCCCAGACCGCATCGCTGCAATCCGTGCCACCGACGGTTTGCTCGGCACCACCCTCGCTGATCTGCTGACGTTCTTCTCGGCCCAATACGGCGAGCTCCACGACGACGGCGCGTTCATTGGTGGAGCGATTCACGACCCACTCGCTGTCTTAGCTCTGTCGCATCCGCACCTGTTCGAACGCGTGGCACGCCATGTGGTCGTGGAGATACGCGGGGAGCACACCCGAGGAATGACAGTGATCGACCAACGCAAGGTCACTGAACGCCAGACCCCCAACTGCGACATGTTGACCTCGGTCGACGCAGCTGCCGTCTTCGACGTCACCCTCGAAGCGATCGCGCACTTCAGCGGCTGACTGACGCTACATGCGCAGCGGGACGCGAGCGCCAGGCCGCTCTAGTGTCTGCGGCGTGACCGACGCCGACACATTCCCCCGCCAGCATGCTCGCACTCAGCGATTCACCCTCGGCGCACCTCGCAACATCACCATCTCGGCCGACGGCGAGCGGGTGATGTTCCTCCGAAGCTCCAGCGGAACCGACCCGGTCAACGCACTCTGGGTGCTCGACCTGGCCGACGGCACGGAACGCCTCGTCGGCGATCCTCGGGTATTGCTCGGCGATGGCACCGACGATGATCTGCCTCCGGAGGAACGGGCCCGACGCGAACGCGCGCGGGAAGGCGCCGGCGGCATCACGAGCTACGCAACCGACGCCGCTGGAAAGGTCGCAGCCTTCGCGCTCGGCGGCCGGATGTTTGTCGCTGGTCT
>JBLIMF010000152.1:0-6433 GCA_047638615.1 Gammaproteobacteria bacterium | reverse complement strand
AGCGCTCCAGCGACGCCGACGAGCATGGTGAAACCGGCAGCGACCAGGATGACGGGCCCGAGATCGTCCATCCCCGTGAGGGTGTGGAAGCGGATCATCACGTAGACGCCGATTTTTGTCAGCAGGCCGGCGAAGACGGCAGTAACGGTGGTTGGAGCCGTCGGGTAGCTGTCGGGCAGCCACGAGAAGAGCGGGAACATCGCTGCTTTCGTGCCGAACACAACGAGGAACCAGAGCCCGATTCCGAGGCGTACGCCTTCGTCGAGTTCGGGAATTCGCTCAGCGAGCAGAGCGATGTTGACCGTGCGCGTCGAGGTATAGACGTAGGCCAGGCCGAGCAAAAACAGCGTTGAGGCCAGCAGGTTGATGACGACGTAGGTCATGCCGGATCGCAGCTGGGCGGACCGCCCCTGGTGGGTGAGCAGCACGTAGCTGGACACAAGAATCAGTTCGAACGCGACGAAGAGGGTGAAGAGGTCGCCGGTCAAGATCGCCAAGCTGACGCCGGCGGTCAACACGAGCAGCATTGGCCCGACAATGGTCTGGTCACCAGTTGACGCAGTGCCGCGCTGGCCAATCGCGAACACGTCGACCACGAGGATCGTCCAGGTCGCCACGACCAGGATCAGCGCAGCGAATTGATCGGCCACGAGGACGATTCCCAACTCGGGGTCCCATCCACCGACGTGGACGACGGTGGTGCCGTTGCGCTGGACGTCGATCAGCAATGCAACGGCGGCGAGCGCGGTGGCCGATAGGCCCACGAGCGTGATCACGTCACGCAGGTGATGCCGCGTTCGAACGAGCAGCCCGACGGCGGAGGCCGCCAACGGGCCGACGATGGCGAGTGCGATGACCACGTTCATGTGGGCTCACCTCCCCGGTCATCAGACGGTTCTGCAGACAGCTGTGCGACACGTCGGTCTTCGACATCGTCTTCGACGAGGTCGTCACCCGTGAGCTGGCGTTGGCGCGAAGCGAGTGCCAAGACGAACAGTGTGAGGCCGAACGAGATGACGATGGCCGTCAATGAGAACGCCTGGGGGAGCGGGTCAGACAGTGGCTTGTCGGAGCTGCCGACGATCGGCGGCTCGCCTGCGGATCCTCCGGCTGCGAGAAGTGCCAGTACAGCGGAATGGCCCAGCAACGAGAAGCCGAGAACGATCCGGCTCAGCGAACGCGACGTGATGAGATAGACACCAGAGCCCACCAGGGCAGCGACGGCGGCGATCAGTGCGGCGCTCATGAGTTGTTCTCCGCATCTGTTGTTTCGTTCGCCAAGTCGGGTGGAGGCGTTGCCAAGTGGTCAGCACGGAACCCGTCGAGCACGGCGACGATCAGCCCGGAGACGATCAAGGTGACGCCGATGTCGAAGATCAGCGCTGAGCCGCCCTTCACTTTTCCGAGCAGCGGGAGTGTCTGTTCGACAACGACCTGATCCAAGAACACATCACCCCAGAGCATCGGTGCGAGCGCGACGGCGCAGGCAACGATGGTGCCAGTCGCCAGAAGTGGAATCGGACGGAACGGCAGCGGGAATCCAGCGACGCTGCGCAGCACGAGAACAGCGCCCATCAGCAAGCCTGCGGCGAACCCGCCGCCCGGTCGGTTGTGGCCGGCGAAGAACACGAACGCGGCGATGACCAACGCCAGTGGCGTGGCGGCTCGGATGCTGAGTCTCACGATTGGTGAAGGGCTGGTGGACCGATCGATCATCGGTCGGCTCTCGTCAAATCGTCAGCCGGCTCAGGGAGTTGGCTCGGCTCGTCGGGCGAGAGCACGACTTCGGGTGGTCGACGCAGCAGCGCCAAGACGCCGACCGCCACGACGACGAGGACAACGATCTCGCCGAGCGTGTCGAGCGCCCGGATGTCGGTGAGGATCACATTGACCACGTTCTTGCCGCCACCTTCGGACACGGCTTCGTCACGTAACCGATCGATGGTCGATGCGGGAACCGGCCCGCGAGCGCTACCGGCAAGGCCGACAGCGACTGCGACGGCAGCCAGTAACGACACACCAATACGAGTGGTTTGCCAGGTGGCGCCGTGTCGGGGAAACGTGGTTGTGAGGCGCCCGAGGCCAAGCACAAAGCCGACCACGATGACGGTTTCGACGAGCAGTTGGGTGAGGACGAGGTCAGGTGCTCCACTGGTGGCGAAGAGACCAGCAATGGCGAAACCGACGGCGCCGAGCACCAGTGCTGCCCCGAGTCGCGTGCTGACCTGCGTGGCCGCGATGGCACTCGCCGCCACGAAGATCGCGAGGACCATCTGGGCGGCATTGTCGGCACCGGTGATCATGTCGAAGTCGATAGCGCCGATGAATGGGATCGTGGCCAGGGCTGCGACGGCCACCATGGTGAGGACGTAGCCAGGTAGCGATCCGTGTTGCACGCGGGCGGCGATGTGGCGGGCGACCGTGATCGATCCGTCGATACTCGCGTCGACCGCGTCGGCGCCGATCGTGAGCGGGGCGGTAGTGGCAGCGCGACGGCTGATTGCCCAACCGAGTACGGCTCCCGCAGCGACAATTCCAGCCGAAATCAAGAAGGCGTCGGTGAGTCCAGGCCAGCGGATCAGTGAGTAGACCTCGGCCTTCTTGTTGACCGTGGCGGCAGCTGGGCGAACCCAGTCGGTGACGTTGCCGAGGAACGCGAAGCCAAAGAGTGTGCAGGCGCCGAGCAGTACAGCTGGCGCCGCCATCAGCGACCGCCGCCGGGCGACCACAGTCGGGGTGCCCGTTCCGCCGTGGAACACAGTGAGGATGAAGCGAGCCGTGTACGCCACCGTCAGCACCGACCCGCCAATGATCGCAATCAGTGCAACGGTGCGTTCGCCGCCGCTGAGGCCGAGGGCCGCTTCAACCGCTGCCTCTTTGGCAGGAAAGCCGAGCATTGGCGGGACACCGGCCATCGACAGCGACGACACGAGCGCGACGCCGTAGGCAAGGGGCATCGATCGGTTGAGCCCAGTCAGCTCACGGATGTCACGTGTGCCGGTTCGGACATCGATTTCGCCGACGACCATGAAGAGTGCGGCTTTGAAGATGGCGTGGGCGAACAGGATTGACACGGCGGCGAATACGGCCTTGCCCGACCCAAACGACAGCAACACGATCATGAGCCCGAGCTGTGAGACGGTGCCCCAGGCCAAGATCAGCTTGGCGTCGAGGTGGCGGAGCGCGCCGATTGCACCCCAGACCATCGAGGCGGTTCCGAATGTGACGCCGAGCGGCGTCCAGACCGATGTTTGGGCAAGTGCCGGCGAAGCCACTGCGACCAGAACGACGCCAGCTTTGACCATCGTGGCCGAGTGCAGGTAGGCGCTGACCGGCGTCGGGGCTTTCATTGCCCCGGGCAGCCAGATGTGGAACGGGACTTGGGCCGACTTTGTTGCAGCCGCGATCAGGATCAAGACGGCTGCGACAGTTGCGCCGGTGCCAGTGACCGGCTCCAGATCACTGAGGTATCGACTGGGGGCGGCATCGTTCAGCACCACGAACCCGGCGAGTAGCACCAGGCCGCCTCCTGCGGTGATGACGAGAGCACGTCGAGCTGCGGTCCTGGCCACGGCGTCGGTGCGCTGGTGTCCGACAAGGAGGAATGAGGTAATCGAGGTGAGTTCCCAGAAGAGGAACATCGTCCAGACGGTGTTGGCAAGGACGAGGCCGAGCATCGCGGTCGAGAAACCGAGCAGCGTTGCAGCGAATCGGCCGACGCCCTGTGCCGAGGCCGAAAAATAGCCGGCTGCATAAATACACACGAGGACCCCGATGCCGGAGACGAGGAGTGCAATCAACGACGAGAACGCGTCGAGCCGGAGTGCGATCGTCAGGTCGAGCGGGCCGACCCACGTCAATTCCGTACGGGTCGTCGACTGATTGACCAGCGCGATGGTGGCCACGGTTGCCGAGAAGGCCATGGGGAGTGCGGCGACGAGAAATGACCATCGTGCAAGGCGTGCGCCGACCGCCGAAACAATGGCAACTCCCAGGAGATGAACGAGTAGGAGCGACCACAGCACGATGCAGCGAAGTCTATGTACGCGAAAAATGATACCAACAATGAATCATTTCAAAAAGGTATGTTACAATGATCCTTTCAATTCCTCAAGTCCCACTCATCGTCAGTCGGGAAGACACTCGCGAATGTCAGTGCGACGGTCCTCTGCAATCGATGATGAGCCCGTCACGAAAGGAAGACGACATGCCTGCCATCACTCGTTCCCCCCGACAGAGCGGTCCCGCCCGGCCGCTTGCCGAGATTGACATGAAAATTCGTCGACTCTGGGCAGAAGAGCCGATCTGCGACATGGCCGAGCGTGATCAGCTGCTCACTGATCTCCGAGAACTCACGGTCGACGTCGAGCGGCTGGAGTTTCGTGAGCAGTTCGACGCTGATGAAGGCATGTGCGCAACCGTCGTTCGCCGGTGCGCCGACCGGTTCGACCGGCTGAGCCAGCACTGGCCGGTGGTGCACGGATCGCCCCCGTTGAGCCCCGCGTCATGACCGCAACGCTCGACCCCAAGCCGGTCATAGCGATGCCGCACTCCGTTCACGATGCCGAGCCGAACGTGATTGCCGTTGCGGTCGACGGCAGCCATGAATCACGCCACGCCCTCGAATGGGCGGTGAGTCACGCCGAAAGTCATCGCCTAGCCATCAGAGTCGTGACCACCTATTCCACCCCGCATGCGGTGATCGACTACCCGATGTCGATCGGCGCTCTTGCTGTCGATGCCGAAAAATACACACGGGAACCCGACGCCGCTGTCGATGGTGGGATCGGTTCCGGTCATCGGCGACCAACCGCCTCACCGGTCAGGTTGGCATCCCGGTGATGGCCATCCCGTGTCCGCCAGATTGCCAAGTCTGATCAACTCGGATCGAACGGCTCGACGCCCATTGGATTTGGGTACGGAATCACCCCTGGTGACCTCGGCGTGATGGAAAGGTCGCGCAACACCGGGCCCAGAATGTGCGCCAATTCGGCCAGCTCGGACTGGATTGCGCTCACCGGCTGACGAGCAAACTCATCGGTCAACGTCTCGACGGCATCGTGCAGCGCGACGCCATCGTCGGTGATTGCACCCACCTCGTCGATCGCACCACGATCGAGCAGTCGGCCAACCGCTCTGATCCAGTCGTCGTCGCTCCACCCACGGAACGGCTTGATCGTGTCGACGGCATCGCCCGTACGGGCCAGCCGCAGTACGTGCGCATCGCACGGGCCGATGCCATGGGCGCCCAGCGCGATCAGATGACCATCGCCGCGATGCTCACGCAGCACGGTGGCCCAGTGCCACAACGCCAGATGAGGCTCGGTTGGCGCTTCCAGTGCCAGGTTTGCCTGGAACATTGGCCGACGATCATCTGAGACTGATTCCGCTGCGCTTTTGAGAATGAACGCAGCCCGCTTGAGCTGCATCTTGTCGACCCGTTCGACGTGGGCCAACCATGCTGCATCGACACCGGCGAGCCGAGCGCCAAGGGCGTCAGCTGGACAACAGCGTTGCCAAATATCGGGCACAGCCCGAGCAACGAAGTCTTGGTGGAACCCAAAGAACAGCGCCACGATCGTCCCGGCTTCGGCAGCACCCAGCGGTGCTGCCCGGCCGGCGAAGTACCCCCGCCAAAAACCCCGCAGGCCGGCCGTTTCGAACACCTCTTGGCACTCGGGTGCGAAGTAGGTGATTGCATGGATTGGCTCGATCAGTGTCCAGAAGTGACGCTCTGGCGACTCCGTCATGCTGGAGATCGTGGTCATCGTGCGCCCCGGCGTGCCGCGAGCCAGAAACCGGTGCCGGCGCGGGCGGCGACGCCGGTCCATTCGCCTGGAAGCGCTTCGAGAACATCGGCGGCTGGCAAGTGAATTGGAGTTTGATCACCCAGCGTGTTCACCCAGACGATCGTGCCGCCTGGCCGCAACACGCGGTCGACTTCGAGGGGGAAGAGGATCATGTTGATCATCAAGATGCCGTCGACGGCATCGTCGATGAACGGCAGCACCGAGGCGTCGGCCTGGGTGCGTGGCGCCAACTCGCCTGGTGCGTACGACAGCATCCCCATCGACAGATCGCAGCAGACCAACGACCCGACGCGTCCACTCAGCACCCGGGCGCCCGCGCCAGTTCCTGACCCCAACTCGAGCCAGTCGCCGTCGAGCGGCACGTCGCCACGCTCGAGCGCGTCTTCGACCGGAGCACGTTTCGTCGGGTCGACGTGGCGTCCCGACCACTCGGCAGCCATGCCATCAAACAGGTCGCCCATGTTGGTTTTGTTGTCGTCGGTCCAGGTCCCGCCGAAGGCCATGATCCGCGTGATCTTGCGAATGGGATGATCCGGCCCGGCAAACAGCTCCGGATCGGTGGCTTGGGGATGATCGGTCAGCATCGTCAGCAAGCTTCTATCCTGCCACCCGCATCCTGCCAC